>CAZPHZ010000060.1:0-12128 GCA_964586035.1 uncultured Saprospiraceae bacterium | reverse complement strand
AGGCTCTTACGCGGACTGTGTGTCGGCTGCGCGTACGGAGACGAACTGCCGCGGGAATTGATGAACACCCCCTTTCTAAAACTCGTCGGCAGCCAGTATGTGGATTTCACCGCCAGTGAAAAATTCGCCACCATTTTTTACACCCTCGGTAAATATGTACAACTGCTGCTATTCCCGGCAGCGCTGAGTCACGACTACTATCCCCGCGCCATAGATATTATGAGCTTCGGTGACTGGCAGGTCGTTCTGAGTGTGCTTCTGTATGGCGGCATGGTCATTTACGCCTTGGTGCGTCTGCCGAAGAAAGACCCGGTCAGCTTTGGCATTCTCTTTTACCTCGCAACGCTTTCGATTGTATCCAACTTCGTATTTCCCATTGGCACAAACATGAGCGAGCGGTTTGTGTACATGCCGTCGGTGGGCTTTTGCCTCGTAGCAGCAGTGCTGTTTTACAGGCTGGCAGGTGGCAGAAAAAGACCGGCCAAACCATTCCTGATTATGGGGGTAACTGTGCTGTTTTTGCTTGCAGGCCGGTCTTTTGTGCGCAATTTCGTCTGGAAGGACAATTTCACGCTTTTCACCACCGATGTGATGGAGGTTCCCGGTAGCGCCAAGCTCCAGAATTCCGCCGGCGGAGAGCTTGTCACCCAGGCCATCAAGCGGGAGAACGCGTCGCGAAAAACGCAAATGTTGGAAAAGGCGGTGCAACACCTGAAGGAAGCAGTACGCATTTATCCGGGTTACAAAAACGCATTTTTATTATTGGGTAACGCGCACAATTATTTGCGCCAATACGAATTGTCGGTCCAATATTACGAGCAGGCGCTCCGTCTAGACCCAAACTACGCGGAGGCCCGCACCAACCTCGGCATCACCTATCGCGACGCTGGCAGGTACTATGGCGAGCAAAAGGGCGATATGGTAAAAGCCCTCAGCTATTTGGAAAAAGCCTACGAGATAAGTCCTGATGAGTATGAAACCCTGCGTCTCCTCGGCGTAGCCTACGGCATCAGCGGGAAGGGCGCCAAAGCGGTGGAGTTTTTTGAGAAAGCCCTGACTTCTGAGCCGCAAAATGCGGATGCCTTTTTCAATTTAGGTACCGCCTGGTACAATGTTGGCGAAATTGAAAAGGCCAATGAATATTTTATGAAGGCCAAGTCCATCAATCCTAATATCGAGGAGGAAAGAAGGGGGAGGCAATAACGGCGGATAGCCATTCAATTCTCAGCGCTGGTTTTTGACACAATCACTAATAATGCAGGTTCCTGTTTTAAAGATTTATCAAACACCAACTGGAAAATCTGTGAAAATCTGATTCCTATAAATTTGTTGATTCGAGTGATTATTGAAAGTGAATGGAATAATGATCCATAATATCGTGTAAAAGAATGGAGGGTTATTTCTCCCATTCCCGATAAGGCCAAACGCCGATGGCGTTTAAAGCGCGCGAACCTTCCAAATAACCCGTTGTGCAAAATGCCAGACGAAACCCACCTGGCAAATATCTCCTTCGGCAACAGAATTTGGAAATTTACCTAACTTAGCCTGTCTTTCTAAAATAGCCGGGAAGGCACATACCGTTCAATCCTTGATAAAACACACTTTATGAAATTTTTCTTTACGAAATTGTGGCAAATGACGGCCGGAAAAGCTCTGCCCTTACTGACTTTTCTGACCCTGACCTGTGGTGCTTTTTCTTCTATCCAAGCCCAAACTTCTTGTTCCTATTCCGTCGACTTGTTCGATTCTTTTGGTGATGGGTGGAATGGCGGTGTACTCATGGTTATTTCCAACGGCGACACCTCGACTTTTACCCTTGAAACCGGCACGATGAGCACCGAGAACTTTCAGGTGACCGATGGCTCTCCTCTTATCCTTATTTACACCGAAGGCTCATTTGCCTCCGAAGTAGCATTCGATGTGTATGATTCCGACGGTCTCCTTATTTATACGAGTGGACCGACCGGATTCCCTGCCCCGGAAACTGGTGAGATTTTCAATGGATTGGCTATCTGTCCAGATTGCCCTGCACCCAACCCAAATCTAGTAGCTATCTTCAATATTACCGATTCTTCTGCCCATGTAAACTGGCTCGATGTGACCAACGCCGTGAGCTACAACATTGAATACGGCCCGTCGGGGTTCCCATTTGGCTACGGCCTTACCATTGACACGACTTCTTCCGCTGCCGACTTGTACGGCCTCAATGCAGGCGTCACTTACGACGTGTACATTGGTGCCGTATGTGGGGTGGATAGTAGCAGCTCCTTCATCGGGTCCTACACATTCACCACTACTTATACGCCAGCCAATCCCGGCGACACCTGTGTCTATACATTACAACTATTCGATTCATTTGGCGACGGTTGGAATGGCTCTTTCCTCACGGTGACGCACCTCGGCGTTTCCACCAACTTCGGCCTCGACTTTGGCGATTCCATTACTTATACATTCACGGCAACGAGCAACGTCCCCATTGAATTTTCTTATACGGCGGGCTCTTTTCAAAATGAAGTGACATACAATATCGTCGACCCGAACGGCATTGTCATATTTAGCGACGGCCCCTTCCCCGCCACAGGAGATGTATTCACGACAATCGCCTGCCCTACCTGCCCCGGCCCGCTCAGTGCATGGATGAGCGATGTGAATGCCAACAATGCCCAGGTTTCCTGGGAAACTTCATTCGGAGCTACCGGCGCATACATCGTGGAGTACGGCCCACTTGGGTTCACGTTGGGTACCGGCACCATCGATACCCTTACGGATAGTTTTTCTTCAGCCACCCTCACCGGACTTTTGGAAAACAGCTATTACGACGTATACGTAAAATTGGATTGCGGCAACGAATTTAGCGTACCGGTGGGCCCCGTGGAGTTTCACACTTTGTGGCTCAACGACATCGGCGTGACAGGCATCACCGCCCCCGACCCATCCTTGCAGTGCAACCTGACCGCGAACGATACTGTGACATTAGAAATAACCAACTTTGGCCAGTCGCCGCAAACCCTGTTTGAATTTCATTACTCAGTAAATGGAGTGCCTGCCAATATCCCATTGCCACAGGATGGCTTATATACCGGCGTCGTTGGCAACGACAGCACCAATACCATCTCCTTTGAAACGACTTGGGATTTTTCGGCTCCCGGTATATACATCATCGAGGCCTGGACAGTGCTGGAAGGAGATGCCGTACCTGCCAATGACACTTTCAGGTTTGAAATACAAACGGCGTTTCCTAAACCACTAAAAGAGGATTTTGAAGATAACGCCGTTCCAGCCACATGGACCCACGACGGATTCATCTATGCTCCGGATTCGCATAACAACCCGACCTGGGTCATCTCTGATAACTTATACTCCGGCGATCAGGATTTCACCATCACCACCCAACGTGTAGGCCCCATTGCCAATGGCGATTCGCTCACCTTCGACTATCGTTACGTAAACTGGTCGGCAGGCACCACAGCCAAAGAACTGAGTGCCGGCGACTCGCTCAAGGTGCAGATTTCGAATGATTGCGGCGAATCCTTCGAGACCCTATTTACCATCGACACCACCAACCACGTCACCTCTACCGACTTTGCGCACATCGTACTCGACATTTCCGGATACGACGGAGACGCTGTCACCGTGCGCTTCATGGGCACTTGGGGAAGCGGCGATTATTGGCTCGACCTGGACAACATAAACATTCTCGGGTGCCCGCCATCACTCAACCTCGTGAGCATAACCCACCCCTCCGCTGAAGGTGATTCTACCGGGAGCATTGAACTGACCCCTTACTTTGGAAGCGAACCATTCGAATTTGTGTGGACCAATATGGACGGCGACACCATCGCTACAACGCAAAATGTGGATAGTCTTCCCGGCGGCATTTATACCGTTGATGTAGTCGATGACAATGGGTGCTCCGATTTTCGGGAAATCGAGTTGGGCACATTTGTCGATGCTGGGGAAGTTGTTATCGCTCCTGATATTGTGCTCTATCCCAACCCAACAAGCGACCGGGCATTTCTCGAAATTGACATGCCCGAACTGCTCGAATACCAAGTGCGGATTTTCAACACAAATGGACAGATGGTTTTCGAATTACCATCGCTGCACGATTTATACTCGAAAACAGAATTGGATTTGAGCCGGCAAGCACCTGGGCTTTACATCGTGCAGGTTTTAGCTGGCGGCAAATCGTACCACGCCAAACTCTTGGTGGCGCGATAGATAAGTTTTAGCAAATTAGTGGCACTTAATGGCAGGGGTACTTGTAATTAGACAAGTACCCCTGTGGTTATTGAAACCAACTCATAATTCATTTGTATTAGTATCTGTAATCAACTTTTCAACAAATACAAATCATGAAGATAGGCATTGTTTGTTATCCGACATTTGGGGGCAGTGGCGTGGTGGCTACTGAACTTGGTCTCGGCCTGGCGGCCAAAGGCCATGAAGTACATTTCATCACCTATCGCCGGCCTGCACGGCTTCTGGCTTTTCACGAAAATGTATTTTATCATGAAGTTTCCGGAGAGGACTACCCGCTATTTGAATACCCTCCGTACGATACCGCACTGACGAGCAAATTAGTCGACGTGGTAAAACACGAAAACCTCGACCTTCTGCACGTGCATTATGCCATTCCACATGCCGCCGTAGCATATATGGCTAAGAAAATCCTACTCAGGGAAGGCCGGTATGTCCCCGTCGTTACCACTCTGCATGGCACTGACATAACGCTGGTAGGTTCCAACGCAGCCTTTAAGCCGGTAGTAGAATTTTCCATCAGTAAATCGGACGGAGTTACGGCAGTATCGGAATACCTTAAAAAAAGTACGTTGAGCCAATTCGATGTTGAATGCGATATAAGGGTGATCTACAATTTTGTGGATTTAGCACGATTCAGAAAAGTGGATAAAGACCATTTCAAAAAAGCCATCGCACCAAATGGTGAACGTCTGCTGGCACATGTTTCAAATTTTAGGAAGGTGAAGCGTGTGGAGGATGTGATAAAGATTTTTCAAAAAGTGTACGAAAAAATTCCGTGCAAATTATTGCTCATCGGAGACGGCCCACAACGCCGACGCGCTGAAGACATCTGCCGCCAAATAGGCCTTTGTCACGAAGTCCGTTTTTTGGGAAAACAGGACGCCGTGGAGGAACTACTCGCCATATCGGACCTTTTCATCATACCCTCCGAAAGCGAGAGTTTTGGCCTGTCGGCATTGGAGGCCATGGCCTGCGAAGTGCCGGTCATATCGTCGAATGCGGGAGGGTTACCCGAAGTGAATATCCACGGTGAAACTGGCTTCATCACTCCCATTGGAGATATTGATGCCATGGCTCAACACGCCATCGAGATATTGAGTAACGAAGAATTTTTGCAGCGATTTCGGAAAAATGCTTTTCGTCAGGCGAAGCGATTTGACATCGGAAAAATATTGCCCCAGTATGAAGCCTATTACGAGGAAGTCATCGAAAAATCGCTGATAAAGACATAAAATGCAGATGGGGACGTCGATCGGATGACCAAACCTTCGGCATGAACCTTGCCGAACATTATTGCCAATTCCCCGTTAAAAAAATTATAAACCCCTGGAACCTTCATGAAAATCAATTGGAATACCCTATTTTGCACCCATTATTTCTAATGCCTCGACAAATATATCCATGAAACAAACTTTACTTTTAATATTTTTTGCTTTTTTCACCGCAATATCTGCCACGCAGAGCAAGTCTGACAGCACTGGGTTGTGGGGCGTGCAGAGTGACTTGACTGTCTCACAGGCCAAGATTTCAATTTATCCCAACCCGGCCACGAATTTTATCAGCATCAACACCGATGACCAGGTAAAACAAATCAACATATTCAACCTTATTGGCCGCAAACTCAAGACCATTAGCAACGTGGTGAAAGACCAACGCTACGATATTACAGACCTCCCAAACGGCATGTACTTGGTGCAGGTGGTAGACAACAGACATAAAATACTGACTACGCAACGGATTAGCAAGCGGTAATTTAAGTTTGGTGTCTTGCAAAAAGCCCCTTTCGGATGATTCCGAAAGGGGCTTTTTATTTTTATAAATAATTCTCAGGACTGCACCCGCTGTTCAATGTAAGCCCGCAGGTCTTCCAGCATCTGTTCACTCATTTTTTCTTTGGTGTACTGCGGCATATAAGCCCTCTTCCAGGGAATGGGGTGTGTACCATAACGAGCCACCTGGTACACGGAGTAGCGCGAATAAGTGGGGAAATGCCGCTTGAGAAAATCAAAGGATAGCTTCGAATTATCGAGATCCAGAAAGGAAAATATTTTGTTTTTGTGGCAATGGAGACAACTCAGCTCGTATATCATTTTCCCAGTTCCAATATTACCTGTATCTGAAAATCCTTTTTTCCTGTCCTGTGGCGGGTCTATAAAAGTGGCGGGCATCCCAGGCAGATATTTCGTCTTCAGCAGGGCAATCGCCTGAGCTGCATTTTCCTTTCCCTTCAAGGCCCGGTTGATTGTCAGATGCTCCTCCGGCGACAAATTCAAGTCGTACATTTTTAGGTCAATGCTCCACAAATAAGCGAGAATGGACTCTAATTCCCAAGCCTGCAAAATCCGCCCCTGAGAGCATTGAGTGGCACAAAGCTGTATGGCTTCACGGAGATTATGGCGGGTCGGGGACACCAGGTCTCCATATTTCTTATAATAGTCTCCGTTGTAAAAACTTGAGCGATTCACAATGCCATAAAGGGCAGACCCCTGTACAAACGGCAATCCCATTTCGCTGTCGTATTTCAAACGGGCCAATGGGTCCACAACTGCAAGATCGGGCTCGTCCCGCTCTACATTGTGGCAGGCCGTGCACACAAAATGCGGACTGATGCGGCTGGTTTTTCCGCCGCCTTTCAAAGTGGTGCGTCCTTCTAATACGAGGTCTTTTCCAATGGCAGCCGAAACACCCGGCACATTCATATCGGGCGTATGTGGCTGAGGCGTATCGCCCAATTTCGTCAACACCTGGGCAACGGTCATTTCATCAGCCGCCATTACTTGATGGGCATTATTGCTCAAGCTTGCCAATAAAACGATGGCTCCAAAGGCTGCGAAAAGGAAGACTATTTTTTTCATAGCAACAGAAGTTTAAGCCCATAAGGCGCTTAGAAATCAAGCTTTGTGTTCAAAGATTAAATACACGGGAAATAGTAAAGCCCATTCGGAATTGGCCGTCTAACCAATTAGAATGAGTACTGGGGATGTAGTCAGTCGGCATGATGCCAGTGGCGTTGGTAAAATTCAACTGAAATACATGGCCCCCTGTGTCGAACGCCAAACCTACTCCAACAGGGGGGTAGAATTTTGTTTTACTTTCAAGGTTGGAAAAAGGACTTTGCTGCCCGTTGAGCGGGAGCGTGGCTTCGGCAATGAAGCCAAGAGTTTTGGACAAACGCAGCCGGAACGACGCTCCGGCATCGGCAATGTTATTCTCCTGGCCGTGGGGCACCACGTTGCGGTGGGTCAAACCGGAGGATAGTTGCATGGAAAAACGCTCTGAGAATTTCCGACCGGCCAACAATGACAAATGGTCCGTCATTCTGTGTTGAAATTTTTCAAAAAAATAAATACTGGAGGGGTCATCCGATTTAGAAGCAGTAGATATAGAAGTCATTGCAAAAAGCACGAGCGAAATGGGTGTTCCATTTTGTTTTTGCTGAAGAATCCTGAATTTACCCGACAAATTCATCAATTGCCGGGGCTGTCCGGCACCCTTAGAGCGCGCCACTCCAATGGTGAGGCCATCCGTAATTCCATACTCAATTCCAAATGATACATCTGAGGAGTTTTCAAGTCCGTAAAAAGTAGACCATCCACCTTTGGTTCCCGCAATGTCTCCGAATCGGTGGGAGATACGCGCATCCATTTTGTATTTAGGGAGCATTTCCACAGAAGGACTATTGATGACCCAGCGGTCGCTGAAAATGTCGTAAACACCCTCCTGTGCCAGTAGGCATTGGGAAGTGAACACACCCAATAGAACAAAGAGATAATTTTTCATAACTGAAAGTTCATTTTTACGGGAGCGAAGGTTTGTTGTTTGTTACTTATCTATTTTTCGGGATACTCGAAATAAAGCCAACATTGAATAATGAGAAACTCTTCATCTGTGAGGCTATCTTTTTGTGATTCGGGGTAAGCCGTTAGGTTGGGTGGCATCCCTGCCACTGGATCGTTTTTTTGGCTTATCACCCGGTCACGGAAAGAGCCGCTTTCCAAATAGGCCGATAAGCCGCCATAGTTGGAAAAATCTCCGGTAGCGCCACTGCTCGATCCCGGCAGATGACACCCGGAATAGGCGCAACTGTTGTCAATAATATCCTTGACTAAATTGGTGTAAGTGACTACCATCGTATCACAAGCCGCAGGGTGCGGGGGCTCTGGTAATACATCGTTGGTACAGGAATACGAAGCAAGATATAAAATCAGCAAGGAAGTAATACATATTGGCAAAGAAACCGGATTCTTCATCTGCAAATGACAATTTTTTTGCACGGGTGACAAATATTTGCCAAATTTAGAAAATATTAAATACTTGATAGCGCCTAAAAGCGCCGATTGCCTGCAACACAACAATATGGTCTGTTATGCACTCATGGTTGGTAAACTATTGCCTTCCATAAACGTATTTACTTTCGTCCAAAAACCAATAGCTTTGCACTAATCATGATTTTTCAACTAAAATAAACAAGACCTATGTATCCAATAGAACTCACCATCCCGATGGCCAAAGAATTGAACAGCCTCGGTATCGAAAGCCTTACCACACCAGAACAAGTGGAGGAAGTGATGAATAGCCCTGAAGGCACTACCCTTGTCGTTGTCAATTCCGTGTGTGGTTGCGCTGCTGCCAACGCACGACCGGGAGTAGCATTGTCTCTAGATGGGCAGAAAAAACCGCTGAAAATGGTAACGGTATTTGCAGGTGTTGACCGGGAAGCTACTGAAAAAGCCAGAGAATACATGTTGCCTTACCCTCCATCCTCTCCCTCTATCGGGCTCTTCAAGGATGGCAAACTCGTGCATTTTCTGGAACGGCATCATATTGAAGGCCGTCCCGCCGAAATGATAGCTGCCAATCTGAAGATGGCCTACGAGCGCTTTTGCTAAAGTATATGAATGCGGGATTAAGACAAAAAAAAGAGGTCAAGGCTCTACGCCCTGACCCCCTGAATAAACACCTAAAACCCTATTAACTAACTTGTTATTTTTTGCTTTGCTAAATCCGTTAGGTAAATAGCTCGTTGATTTCATGTCAGTCAACGTATATAGGTGAATGGGAAAAGAAATGTTCACTAACTGCGAAAAAAAATATTAAAAAGCCTGACGAGTTTTTCTTCGCCAGGCTTTCTTTATTTACGGTAACAAACTTCCAATCAGGTTCTTAGCTGATTTTGATGGTCTTTGCAGGCAAAGCTTTTGCCTCGGCCTTTTTTGGAAGTGAAACCGAGAGAACGCCATTTTCGTAGCTGGCGGAAATAGCACCGGCATCAACGAAATCCGGCAAAACAAAGGAACGCTCGAAGCCCATGAAGTTGAACTCACGCCGGGTGAATTTTCCTTTTTCCTCAGTTTTGGATTCCTGCGTAGCCGAGATGATTAACATCTCATTCTCCACTTTCACTTCGAAGTTTTCTTTCAATAAGCCGGGAGCCGCAATATCCACCCGAAAAGCATCGTCGTTTTCCACGATGTTTACGGCGGGCCGGTTGGGAGTATTTCCGGACCTAAAAAGAGATGGAACGTTGCCATCGAAAAAATTATCGAAGGCATCGAAGAAGGGAGCAGGAGCCGTTGTCCTGCCAGCAGTTGGGAAAAAACTAACTAATTTCATTTTTTGTAGATTTTATGGTTAAACATTCATCATTTTCAACGTAGCCCAATCAATCCATATACCATCTGGCTTTTTCGGCAAAAAGCGCAGTTCCTATCGGTAATATTGCGCCATATTGGCTGCTTTTATAAAAATTGACTGCCATAATGGCATTCACTCGATAACTTCACCCACGTTCGTTGGGCATTTTTAAGCCCGCATAGAATTGACATATTGAGGAACCAGTCAAAAGTGGAAAGATTTTGGAGGGCAAATCAATTCGTATCCTGTGAGGTCGTCTGGGGGACATTGGCAACAAGTTTTTAAGGATGCGCCCCGTGAACATTTCCATTATAAAATTAGTTGTAAACCAGCTTACATTAACGCCGTGTCGTTTAAAATGGTCTTTGATAAATATTGGCCAATCCGGTACATTTGTGAGGTCTTTTGTAACAACAATGACAATCCCTGATAATTATCCGTTACTTTTTACGAGAATCTTCTTTATACCGCTGACAAAGAATATAATAACCGTTAATTCACTACTAAAATTGGAAATACTCCGGCCGAAACCTCTTCTTTTAAAATCTAATCTCATTCATTTATGATGCGACACATATCTACTTTGTTACTGCTATTTTTCACGATCTCACTTTTTGCTCAAAAACCTGTGTTTCATGGACAACTTCTCAAACAAGGCAACCACACCGAATTAGATGTGCAGTTCAACGCCTACGAGATGTACCAACTGGAGCCAGGCGCTCTACATTCCTTTGTGAAGAATGCAGGCGAATCCATGGAATTCACATTAGAGCTAGGCTCACATAACTGGGACATCTGGCTTGCGCCACGTTATATACGCAGCAATAATTACGTGCGTTCTGTCTGGACGACAGAAGGTGAAAAGAACCTTCCAAAAGGTGAAAACATCACTTATTCCGGCATGTTGGAAACCTCAGGTGGCGGACCAGTGGCACTTACCGTTGACAAAGATTTCATCTATGGTTTTGTGAAAGAAAATGGTGAATTTTTCTTCATCGAACCTGCCTTTTATTTTGTGCATGGCTCCCCGAAAAACCAGTTTGTAGTTTACGCCGCTTCCAACGTCAACCCACGTGAAGATTCGAAATGCGGATTTGAAGAAATGAAAAAATACATGCAAGCACCTGAGGATGTAGGCCCGATTGGCGAAGGCCCTTCTTTGGAAAAAACAGGCTGCAAAACTGTAGAATTGGCTATTGCCTCTGACAAGCTGATGTACAATAAATATGGCTCTGTTGGAGCTGTGGAAGGTCACAATATTGGGGTGATGAATAATGTACAGACCAATTACGACAATGAATTCAATGACGAACTGCATTTTGAAATAGTACAGCAATTTACTGTGGTTCCTCCGGCCAACGACCCCTGGACCAATTCGACGGACCCCGGTGCACTTTTGGACAGCTTCACGAGCTGGGGTCCTTCGGGCTTTTCAGCTACTCACGACATAGGGCAGCTGTGGACCAACCGGAATTTTAATGGCCCCGTTATCGGCATCGCATGGCTGTCATCTGTTTGCACGGCCAGCCGTTATCATTGTTTACAGGATTTCACCAGCAACGCACAACTTCTGCGGGTGCTCACTTCCCATGAAATTGGCCATAACTTCAGCGCTACGCACGACCCGTCTGGCAGCAACACCATCATGGCGCCGGCAGTGAACAATACAAACTTGTGGTCCACCCAGTCGCAGAACCAAATCAATGGCTATTATCCTGGGAGGTGGTGTTTATCGAATTGCCCTGGTTTGGCACCTCCCGTCGCTGCGTTTACCGTATCCCCGGTTAGCGGCTGTATACCACTGACGGTGACCTATACCGACCAGTCCTCCAACTCTCCCACTTCGTGGGAATGGACATTCCCCGGCGGATCGCCTTCCACCTCTACTGAGCAAAACCCTACGGTAACTTACAACTCGCCGGGCTCTTTCGGAGCGACACTCACTGCCACAAATGCCATTGGCAGCAATACGCTGACGCAAAATAATCTGGTCACCGTGGAAACCATCCCCACGGCCAGTTTCATCTGGACACAAATAGGGCTTGCCTTGGTATTCACCAATACCTCATCGGCCAACTCTTCAACTTATCAATGGGATTTCGGAGACGGTTCTTCCAGCACTCAGGCCGACCCGGTGCATACCTATGCCGACGACGGGTTTTATACCGTCACCCTCACCGCCACCAATATGTGCGGCTCCAATACTTCCGTCGTCACCATTCCGGTATTTC
>CAZPHZ010000059.1:0-12316 GCA_964586035.1 uncultured Saprospiraceae bacterium | reverse complement strand
GCGACCTGACGACGCCTCCTCAAAACCATCCCGGAAAGCGAAGACTTCTCCGACTGGCTCAGTTTTCACCAAAATGAAAAGGACGAGTGGCTGCGCTACGGCGCCGCCATGTACCTGAAAAACTGCCAAAATGCACTCGTGCGGGGCGTCACCGTCACTGGCGGCATGAACGGGCTGATGCTCACGGGCTGCAACGACGGCCTCTTTTACAACAACAGCATACAGTTCAACTCCGGCGTGGGCATAGGGCTGTACCGCAGCAGCCGCAACCGCATCATGCACAACCGGCTCGACTGGAATGTGCGGGGCTACTCGCATGGCTTTTACCAAAGGGGGCAGGATTCGGCGGGCCTCCTGGTCTATGAGCAGAGCAACGACAACACCTTCGCCTATAACTCAGCCACGCATTCCGGCGACGGGTTTTTCCTGTGGGCCGGGCAATCCACAATGGACACGGGAGAGGGCGGCTGCAACGACAACGTCATCTACGGCAACGATTTTTCGCACGCGCCCACCAATGGCGTGGAGGTCACTTTCAGCCGCAATAAAATCATCAACAACAGGATGGAGGAGTGCACCTATGGCATCTGGGGCGGCTACAGCTACGAGTCCCTGATGTATGGCAATCGCATCGAAGGCTGCCGCAACGGCATCGCCATCGAGCACGGGCAGGACAACACCATTTGGGCAAACGAATTCCGCAACGATACCATTGGCGTGCAGCTTTGGGAGCGCCCAAGTCAGCCGACCGGTTGGGGCTATGCCCAAAAACGGGACGTGGCGAGCCGCGATTACGGCATTTGGGAGAATGAATTTGATGAAGTGAAAAACCCGCTTAAAATCAGTGCCTCCCGGAACATCCGCATCACATCTGACAATCGTTTTGAAAATTATGAAACACTCCTTTCGGAAGACAAACCCAATGAGGGCCTCGAGATGAGCCTTGCTCCAAATCATCCCGCACCGCCGGACTCTGTCGCGCCCCTGCCCGATGGCATGGACGCCATGCTGCCCGAAGACCACCTCCGGGGCCGCCAATACATCCTGGTGGATGAGTGGGGCCCTTGCGATTTTCGGTCTCCTTCCATCTGGCTGCGCACCGCCGAAGGCAGGCAATATACCTTCGTGTTATTTGGCCCGCCGGGCCAATATCAACTAACAGGCGGAGAAGGCTGGTCGCACAAAAGCAAAAATGCGGGCACTTTCCCGGATACGCTCATCTGCACCCGAGAACAGGAGGCGGAGTTGCTGACCCTTGACCTGGAATTCACCAGCGAGGGGTTCACCGACAGGTTTGGCCGATTCATAAAAAAAGGCCGCCGCTACCCGTTCAAATTCAGCCGTTTTGAGAAAAAATTCGACTGGCGCGTGCGCTGGTACAACTACGATGAATCGAGCGATCCGGTGCGGCATTACGAGGCTTTCAAAGCTTTAAAGAATAAACCGGCTGAGGCAGTTGACAGAAAAGAGGAACTGCATTACGCCTGGTGGGGTGCCCCAGCTCCGGGAGTCGATGCCGAACATTTCGCCACCTTCGCCGAAACGGAATTTGACATTGCCAAAGGCAACTACATCCTCTCGCTCACCTCCGATGACGGTGCCAAACTCTACCTCGACGGCGAGCTCCTCATCGACCACTGGAACATCCACGAGCCTGCCACCGACGAAATTCAGGTGACGCTCGGCGGCACCCATCGCCTCGAAATAGCACATTTCGAAGGAGGAGGATTTGCCACGCTGGACTTTCGGATGGCAAGGAGTGAATTATAAATTGAGAATTTGGTCATGCCCAAAAGTAGATGAACAATCAACACTTTCTGGATCGGACATTTGATTGGGTCGCGGTTGTCTGTTATTTAAATAAATCTTAAAACTCCTACCCTTCCGGAAATTCCTTTTTCATTTGCAGAAACCGCATTCGCTGATTGCCATGCCGTCGTACCGCATGTACTGAAAAAACCACTCCTCATGCATTGGATAGACTGGACCGTAATGTTTGTCGTGTTGGCCGCTATCGTGGCCTACGGCGTTTGGAAAACCAGAAGGGTGAACACCGCCCAAAGCTACCTCCGCGGCGACCGGGACCTCGGCTGGTGGACCATCGGTCTGTCGGTAATGGCGACGCAGGCCAGCGCCATCACTTTCCTCTCCACGCCCGGCCAGGGCTACGGCGACGGCATGCGTTTCGTGCAGTTTTACTACGGCATGCCGCTGGCGATGATTATCATCTGCGTTTTCATCCTTCCCATTTATTACCGCCTCAATGTGTACACGGCTTATGAGTATCTGGAGAATCGTTTCGACCAAAAGACCCGCACACTGGCCGCCACGCTATTTCTCTTTTCGCGGGGCATGGCGGCGGGTTTCACCATTTCGGCACCGTCCATCATTTTGACCAACATCATGGGATGGAACCTGAACACCACCATTCTGCTCATCGGTGCAGTCGTCCCTTTCTACACGATGATGGGGGGTACCAAGGCGGTGAGTTTTACCCAAAAACAACAAATGACCGTGATGCTGACGGGGCTGATTCTCGCAGCCGTTCTCATCGTTTTCAACCTGCCGGAAAAAGTGTCGTTCGGCGATGCCGTTGGCGTAGCCAAAACCTTGGGTAAAATGGAGGCATTGGATGTGGAATGGGACCTCTCCAACCGCTACAACATCTGGTCGGGCATGATAGCGGCGCTGTTTCTTTTCCTCTCCTATTTTGGTACCGACCAGTCGCAGGTGCAGCGTTACCTGACGGGACGTTCTTTGCGACAGAGCCGCATCGGGCTGCTGCTAAATGGTTTTATAAAAATACCTATGCAATACCTGGTACTGTTCACCGGCGTGATGGTATTTATGTTTTTTCAGTTTGTAAAACCGCCGGTCCATTTCAACAAGTCGAACCTCGGCAGGCTGGAATCGGCGGAAACTTACCGCCCCGCATTGGACAGCCTGGAGAGGGAGTACGACGGCATTTTCAAGGGAAAAGAAGCCAGTATTTATAAGCTGATAGATGCCTTACATTCAAAGGATGAAAACGCCATTGCGCTGGCGAAGGCCGGTGTGGACAAATGGCACGGCGAAGACCTGCGCGTGCGCTCTGAAGTGGATGGCCTTTTGGAAAATATGGCCGCACAAAACGGCAACTCCATCGAAACCAATGACCGGGATTACGTCTTCATCACCTACGTCATCAACTACCTGCCCAGAGGGGTCGTGGGGCTGCTCTTCGCCGTTATTTTTTGCGCTGCCATGTCGTCGGTGGCTTCAGAACTAACGGCGCTTTCCACCACGACAATGGTGGATATCTACCGCCGCTCGTTTAAGACGAACGGAACCGACCGGCACTACCTCCGGATTTCAAAATTATTCACGTTGGGCTGGGGTGCCGTAGCGATTGCCTTCGCCTCCATCGCCTCGCTTTTCGAGAACCTCATTCAGGCCGTCAACATCGTCGGCTCGCTGCTCTATGGCACCATCCTCGGCATTTTCCTCGTCGCCTTTTTCTTCAAACGAATTACTGCCACGCCCGTCTTCCTCAGCGCCCTGATAGCCGAAGCGACGGTCATTGCCGTTTATTTTTGGGATAATGCGGACAAGGTGGAAGACATCGGCTTTCTATGGCTCAACCCCATCGGATGCGGGGTGGTGATAGGGGTGAGTTTGCTGTTGCAAAGGGTGATGGGGAATGGCAGGGAGCAACCTGCCGTCCAATAAAAATCCCTCAGAAAGCAGGGTCTTCCGAGAGTTTTGGACGGCACCAATGAGGCCGGCAGCCAAATTATTTTCCTGCAGCTTTTGCTATTATTTTCTCCAACTCTTCCTCGTCGCCGGGTACATAGCCGTTGTGCTCAAAAATGATGACGCCGTCTTTGGTGGCAACCAGCGTTTGCGGGATGGTCTGGAAATTAAAGGCATTGCGCATGGTTTCTTCGTTGCCGGCGAGGATGGTGTAGGTCCAGCCTTTAGATTCCACCATCGCGGGCACCTTGGGTAAGGCGCGCTGGTTGTCGATGGTAATGGCGATGAGTTCCACGTTGTAACCGGCCTGCCAGTCTTCGTAATAATCGCTGATGTAATCCAGCTCTTTTTTACAGGGCGAACACCAGGTAGCCCAAAAGTCGATGATAATGGTTTTGTTCAAGCTGGCAGCATATTGTTTAAGGTCAAGCGTTTGACCGTCCAGGGTCTTCACATTTACGGAAGGGATGCTCTTTTGAGCTTCGACATTAATAGAGTAAGCTAAAATAAAGAAAAGTAAAATTGTCAGCTGTTTCATAATTTGTCAATTTGATGGATGAATAATTTAGCCGCGTAAGGTGTTTTCCTACCTTTGCGATGTCTCAACCAGGACAGTTTCATCTGCCATATATTTCTGAATAAGACTTACACCCGGCGTCGCAAAAGAGAGGCAAAGCTATCCCAAAATCCATTTAGTTCAACCAATAATAAGTAATTAACCTGTCATTTACCGCATTCAATTCCATCGATAAAACGAAATATCTTCAGAATGAACAAAAAGCTCAGGTTTGCAACGGTGCTTCTGGTATGCTGCCTATTTATAGTCTCCGCCCAAGAAATGCAGGGGCAATCGAATACCGGCGGGCGCCTCTCGGGCAACCTTGAAACTACCGGCAACTTTTACGTTAGAGATTCGCTCATAGGTGCCATCAACACGCCGCAATACGACCGCCAGAAATATGGAGCCGATGCCTGGCTCAACCTCAATTACAGCTATGGGGGCTTCGATCTGGGCCTACGTTTCGACATGTTTCAAAACTCCAGCCTTCTAAATCCCACCGGCTCTTACACCGGCCAGGGCATAGGCCGTTGGTACATCAGTAAAAAAATAAACAAGCTTGGCATCTCCGGTGGGTACCTTTACGACATCATCGGCAGCGGCATTATCTTTCGAGCTTATGAGGAACGGCCGCTGGCCATAGACCAGGCCCTGTTTGGCCTGCGATTAACTTACGACCTTTCACCAGATTGGCAGGTCAAGGTTTTCAGCGGCCGCCAAAAGCAACAATTCGACACATACAAGAGTGTCATCCGGGGGTTCACCATCAATGGCTTCGTCAGCAGCGATTCTTCCAACATTACGTTGGCCCCAGGGTTTGGTGTGGTCAGCAGGGCTCTCGACGATGCCTCAATGAACAGCATGGTGGCTACACTAAATACCTACCGCAAGGAGGATATTTTTATTCCCAAATACAACACATACGCTTTTTCAGTTTTCAACACGCTGACTGCCGGCCCAATTTCATGGTATGCCGAGGGGGCCTATAAGACCAGCGACAGTTTCACCGATCCGTTTCAGGAGCGGAGCACTATCTCAGGCGATACGGTAACAGGGCGGTTTGTGCAGGGTACAGGAACGGTATTATACAGCAGCATGAGCTACGCCAAACATGGTCTGGGCATCACCCTGGAGGGTAAACGCACCGAAAACTTCGACTTCCGCACGCGCCCACAGGAAGAGGGCAACCGGGGCCTGCTGCATTACATCCCCCCCATGACAAGGGTAAACACATACAGCTTGTTGGCGCGATATGCGGCCGCCACACAATTCGTCGGGGAGCTTGCTTTTCAGGCGGACGTACAATACCGCATGAATAAAAAAATATTGCTGACAGCAAATTTTTCCAATATCACAGACCTCAACGACACCCAGCTCTACCGGGAGCTTTACACCGAACTGTATTACAAATACAAACGCAAATGGACCCTCTACGCAGGGCTCCAGTTGCAGGAATACAACCAGGAAATTTATCAGGGAAAACCCGGTGTGGCCCCGGTGAAAACCGTTACCCCGTTTTTCGACTTTTTGTATAAAATAAACAGGAAAAAAGCGCTCCGGCTGGAGGCCCAATACATGAGTGTGCAGGAAGACCACGGAGAGAGGGCTGATTACGGCAACTGGTTACATGGTCTGGTGGAATACACGGTAGCTCCACATTGGACTTTTTCGGCATCCGATATGTTCAACATCAACCCGGGGCACCTTTCGCCGGAGAACAAGAGTACCGGAGAAAAGGAAAAAATTCATTTTCGCCGTTTCGATATTTCGTATACGCATCATGCCAATCGTTTTGCCATCAGCTACGTGAAACAGCCCGAAGGCATCGTTTGCTCAGGTGGTATTTGCCGGTTGGAACCAGCTTTCAATGGCGTGAAACTTTCCGTCAATTCGACCTTTTAAAAACCAGCGCAGGAAATAGTCATCAGGCGTTCCGCGCATTTGAACCTTTTGGAACGGCCATTTAAAAATCAGAAATACATGAAACGCAAGGTATTATTTTCAGCACTCCTCGCATTGAGTTTTGCCGCCTGCGAAGAAATAGCCCCGCCTGTTACCGGAGCAATGGGGTCCACGGGACCCGGCCCTGACATCACGAATCAGAAACGGCAAGTTTTGGTGGAAGAATTTACGGGGGTTCGCTGCGTAAATTGCCCTGCAGGAAGTGCTGCCATCGAAGATCTCACCGCTGTGCACGGTGTTCAACTGGTCGCCGTATCTATTCACTCCGGGGAGTTTTCGCCACCCTATTCCGACAGCAATTACGATTTTCGCACACCGGAGGGTGACCTAATTTTAAGTTATCTCGGCGAGCCCTTCGGCTACCCCACTGCCGTGGTCAACCGGCGGCTGTTCGACGGAGAGTTTGACGTGCAGCTGGGGCAGAGCCAATGGGCAGGTTTTATCGCTGAAGAAAAAGCCATTCCACCGAAGGTGAAAATTGCCATAAAGCCGGATTTCAACACCACCAGCAGAAACTTGGATGTGGATGTGACACTTTTTGTGCAGGAAGATATTACCGGCCCCGATGTTCGCCTCAGCGTGATGGTGACGGAATCGGGCATTCAGGATGTGCAACTCACCCCAGCCGGAAAGGATGCGAACTACATCCACAAACACGTGTTGAGGGGAATGATGACCAACTTCGATGGCAACCCTGTCACCGGGTCACTAAGCACCGGTGCGGAAATTTTGAAGACTTATTCTATGACGTTGCCCGGAGAATGGGATGAAAATCGTTGCGATGTAGTCGCATTCGTCAGTCTCGCCGGAGAAAGTAAGGACGTTTTGCAGGCGCATAAGGTGGGGGTGGTAGAATAAGCCCCCGCGATCAGGTATCAGACTCTTCTGATTTCATTTTCTCAGCATTCTCAGCGATCTGAAGAGCCTCGATAATCTTGGACAAGTCGCCCTCGATCACCTGGTCGAGGTTGTAAAGCGTAAGGTCTATGCGATGGTCTGTCATCCGGTTTTGAGGAAAATTATAAGTGCGGATTTTCTCAGACCTGTCTCCTGATCCTACGAGAGATTTACGACGTGCTGCCAGTTCAGAGTCCATCCTGTTTTTTTGCAACTCAAATATCCTCTGATAAAGTTTTTGCTCCGCAATGTCCCGGTTGGAATGTTGTGAGCGGCCCTCGGTACATTCCACTACTACACCCGTGGGCAGATGGGTAATGCGAATACCTGATTCGGTTTTGTTCACGTGCTGCCCACCGGCACCACTCGAACGGAAAGTGTCCACCCGCAGATCGGCTTTATTGATGTTCACATCTTCCATCTTCATTTTCGGGATGATGGCCACCGTGGCAGCGGAAGTGTGAACCCTTCCCTTCGACTCGGTGGATGGCACTCGTTGTACACGATGAACGCCCGATTCGAATTTCAACTTGCCGTACACGTCCTCCCCTTTTACTTCCATCGTCACTTCCTTGAACCCGCCGACAGTACCTTCATTTTCAGAAAGTACTTCCAGCCTCCAGCCCTGGTTTTCAATATATTTTGAATACATGCGGAACAGGTCGCCAGCGAAAAGGCTCGCCTCGTCTCCCCCTGTTCCTGCGCGTATCTCGAAAATGACATCTTTCGAATCTTCCGGGTCTTTTGGGGTGAGCAAGACTTTCAACTCTTCTTCCAGCGCCTCCATTCTCGATCGCATTTCCTGTAATTCCATTCGAGCCATCTCCCTTATTTCTTCGTCGTGCTCGTTGGCGAGTGATTTGGCCTCTGCGATGTGTTCCAGCAGTTTTTTGCGTTCCAGATACACATCGACGATGTCCTTGAGTTTGAAATATTCTTTGCTCACTTTGGTATATCGCTGCTGGTCGTTGACCACATTAGGGTCAGATAATTGCTCTTCGAGCAAAAGAAAATTATTGTAGATGGATTCCAGTTTTTCTACCATTATTGTTTGCGTTGGTCAGGTAATGAAAGTCAGATGCGAATGGATATTCAAAGTAGTCGAGGCGGCCAGGCCAGCATTTTTAGAAGAGAAAATCGGAGAGGCTATAAAAACTGATGCGGGATAGTATTTTTCATGCTGAAAAGTTTTCCGAAAATTGAGCCGCAAAGGTAAAACATAATGATGATCAGGGAATAGAGTCAACTTGGAAATTTTTAAATTGTCTTCAATCTAAAAAAAGTATGCCGCTCATTTTAAACATAGAAACGGCCACGGAGGTGTGCTCTGTGGCGCTCAGTAAAGCCGGGGTAGTCTTGAGCATTGAAGAAGCCGGTCAGGCCAATGATCACGCACGCATCATTACCCGGTTAGTAGACAAATGCATGAAGGCTGCCGGATACACCCTCCGCCAGCTCGACGCAGTGGCCATTAGTTCTGGTCCCGGCTCTTACACATCGTTGAGAGTGGGAGCCTCAACCGCCAAAGGGATTTGTTATGCGCTGGGGCTGCCGCTTGTGAAGGTGGACACGCTTCAATCCATCGCTGCGGCAACTTCTGCTGCTCAGCCGGTAGAAAATGCCTTGTACTGCCCAATGATTGATGCGCGTAGAATGGAAGTGTATTGCGCCCTATTCGATTCGGAGAATGAGCCGGTCACTCAATCAGAAGCGCTGATAATCGAGCCTTCGTCTTTCCAATCGTATTTCGCCGCCGGCAATAAGTTGCTCTTTTCGGGAAACGGAGCTGCAAAATGCCGGGAAGTTCTCCAAAACCCTCTTGCCGTGTTCAACGACATCGTTTGCTCGGCAAGCCATCTGGCCCCACTATCGCACTTGGCATTCGAAAAAGGCCAGTTTTTAGATCCGGCGTACTATGTTCCGCATTACCAAAAAGCACCTAACATTACAAAACCGAAGGTCAAATTTACGTTTTTAACATAGATTGAAAAGTGGACTTTCAGAATACGTATTAAAATTATTTTTACTGTTTGTTTTTTCTTGTTTTGGGAAAGACTTTCTATTTTCGCTTTGAAACTACGTTTGTTAAGCATTATATAGCGATTTTATCTTTTCGATTGGTACAGTTCTTGGTTTGTCATGTATCGAAATTTCGCTAATTTATAAAGGGGCACTTTGGGCGAGATTTTTAGTTCACTGACAACAATTTTTTAACCACTATTTAAAAACATAAATATGAGAAAGCAAAAAAACGAAACGATTGTACTCAAGAAGGGAAATAAAGAGGTACAATTAGATTACGCAGAGTTGAGAAAGGCAGTGCTGGTATTGCGGGCAATAAACCACAAACTACGCCAGCGTATGATAGATTTATTGGAAGAAAACGGTCAAATGACTGTTACTGATATTTACATCAAACTGCGCCTTGAACAATCCGTTGCATCCCAGCATTTGGCCATTCTTCGCCGGGCAGGGGTAGTAGCTACAGAACGCCAGGGTAAGTTCATCTTTTATTCCCTTGACAACAGTCGTTTAGGTCAAATTTCTGGATTGGTAGAAGAACTGGCGGCTTAAAACGCTCAGGTTCTTTTGCAAAAACAATTCTTTTGAGAGAATGGGCTTATTGGCAACAACAAAAAATAATCCTGTGATGAAAGAAATCTATACTGCAATGTATTGAAATGCAGAGCTTAATAAAGTAAACTTGAACGTGATGTTCAGGTTTATTTGTTGTTTATGCCTTTTCAAAAAATGCTGTAAATCAATGGGTTTACGGCATTTTTTTTTATAATGGTTTTGAAAAAATAATTAAATGGCGCATATTTGCTAAATGCATTTGTAAACTTCTATTTAAAGTAACTTCTATGAGAAAGGCTAAGGTTAGCATCGACAACGATAAGTTGCAGGTGTCATCGGAGATTTTACGGGCATTAGCCCATCCGCTTCGAATGAAAATCCTTCAATTTATTGACCAAAACGGCGTAATCAACGTCAACAAAATCTACAACACCCTCAAACTGGAGCAATCCATCACTTCCCAACATCTCCGCATATTAAGATTAGCAGGCTTGGTTGATACCCACAGAGAAGGCAAGTTTATCCACTATAGCATCGACTACGACAAATTGTCTAATGCCGTGGGAGCTATCGACTCATTCCTGCAAAAATCTACAGAAAAGTAGAATTGTACACTCTAGTCTTATTTTCGGCAGGTCTATAATTTAAGTTCACAAAAAGACCCCAGCGAATTTCTGGTAATGGAATTCATTGATGTCTTTTCTGTGATCGCAACCAAGCCTTTCCTGGCTGCGTTATCCTTCAATAAAAAGTGCAGAAATGGACCGGTGCTCGTGGGTGTTTCTAATGGCACGGGCAAAAAGCTGTGCGGTCGAAAGCACTTTTATTTTTTTCGACCTTTTCGATTTTGGAATTGGAATAGTGTCACAAACTATCAATTCTTCCAAAACAGAGTTCTCAATATTCTCTATGGCCTTGCCGGACAAAACCGGGTGGGTGCAAATAGCACGCACACTGCGTGCTCCATTTTCGATAATGATTCCGGCAGCCCGGCATAAGGTACCGGCGGTATCCACCAAATCATCCACCAGAATTACATCGGCACCATTCACATCGCCAATAACGGTCATCTCAGCTATTTCATTTGCTTTCTTTCGGTATTTATCGCAAATGACGAGTCCTTTCCCAAAATATTTGGCAAAGGTTCTGGCGCGCTTGACTCCGCCAACGTCAGGTGAAGCAAAAATGACATTCTCCAAATCTTGTCCTTCGAGGTAAGGCATGTAAATGGCCTGGCTCTTGAGGTGGTCCACCGGAATGTCAAAAAAGCCCTGAATTTGGTCCGCATGCAAATCCATGGTCATCACACGATTGGCACCTGCAGCTTGCAAAAGTTCTGCAACTAGTTTGGCGGAGATGGGCACGCGAGGTTTGTCTTTCCTATCCTGGCGTGCATATCCGAAATAGGGGATGACCGCAGAAATGTAACCAGCCGAAGCTCTTTTGGCTGCATCTATCATTAGAAGCAGTTCCATGAAATTTTCAGCGGGGGCAAAGGTGGATTGGATGAAAAAAACATACGCTCCTCTCACAGATTCATTGATGACAGGTTGCATCTCTCCATCTCTAAAGCGATTGAGCTCTACTTCGCCGAGTGGCTGTCCGTAGTAATCTGCAATTTTTTCTGATAAGTACAGCGAGCTGGTTCCGGAGAAAATTTTGACTTCAACCATAGTGTTTAATGAAAAAGAAGGTGAGGGGGCGGTTTCCAGGTTAAAAGCACCTGCTTCCGGGCCCGGCATAATTTCAGCATAGTTCATAAGGAAAGCGCCTATTGATTAATGAATTCAGAATAGATGATCAAATTCAAGCAAAAAACATCAAACATCTCCAGAATCTCTTTTTTTTTGCAAGGCTACAATCAAAACTGCGGCTCAAAATTAGGAATTCTTTAAACAAGGAACGGGGGAATTACGTTGTTTTTACCTTGCCAAAAACGCATTAAAATTTTTACGGACCGAGGAGACAAGTCCAAGATTAGAAAATTCAAAATATCAACATTAATGGAGCACCACAAAAACGCGCCTATACTTTTACTTTTTTTTGCCCTCACAACCACCCTTATTTTGGGATGCCATCAGGCTGAAACTTCATATGGACAAAAAGTTTTAGTCGCCCAACACAGCTCCGGCGATGAATTTGCCGGTTATTGGTACAACGGAGAAGCAGAGCTAAATAGCTACCAGCTAACCCAATCCCGGTACGGTGAACCCCGCGAGGGAAAATCTGTCCTGGTCTTCGTGACCGAGGATTTTTCAAAATCCAGACAAGTAAAACTCGATCATCCCGGCGACGCCGGCAAAGACAAAGTGCCGGTGATGAAACTAAACCATACGCGCAAATTTGTCACGGGCATTTACGACTATTCCATGATGGCATCCGTATTTACGCCTGTTGACGTGGTGGAATATCCCCATTCTCTGAAACTGACCACTTCTTCGCAGGAATGGTGCGGGCAGGCCTTCACACAACTGAATCTCAAAGGAGACAGCTACCATCTCAGCGGTTATTCCTATTTCGAGGAAGAGGGAGATGTGCAACGCAAATTAGGCGAGGCTATGCTCGAAGACGAGCTATGGACCCGCCTCC
>CAZPHZ010000058.1:0-12409 GCA_964586035.1 uncultured Saprospiraceae bacterium | reverse complement strand
TGTTTTTGAAAATTTTCAAAAAACAATTTGTTTTCTGTAATCGAGCCGGTTTCTTAATTTTGCACGAATTTAACAGCGCCAAAATCCGGGGTATCAGTTCCCCGGTGAATAAGAAAAGCGAAGCAGCAATGTCAAAACCCAAACCTACTCCATCCGGTTCGCAGATCCCTGGTTCCAACGGAGATTCTCATGCGGAAGGAAAAGTCGTAGCCATTTCCGGCATGTACGAGGATTACTTCCTCGATTATGCCAGCTACGTAATTCTGGAAAGGGCCGTGCCAGCCATAGAAGATGGACTCAAGCCGGTGCAACGCCGCATTTTGCACGCGATGTTTTCCACGGACGACGGGCGGTTTCACAAAGTCGCCAACATCATCGGTAACACCATGCAATATCACCCTCATGGTGATGCGGCCATTGGGGATGCATTGGTCAACCTGGGGCAAAAGGAATTGCTCATCGATACCCAGGGAAACTGGGGCGATTACCGGACAGGTGATTCGGCGGCGGCCCCCCGGTACATCGAGGCCAGACTGACAAAGTTCGCACTCGAAGTGGCTTTCAATTCACAGACGACTAACTGGCAACTTTCATACGACGGCCGGAAACAGGAACCCATCGCACTCCCGATGAAATTTCCGCTTTTACTGGCACAAGGTGCCGATGGAATCGCCGTGGGACTTTCAACCAAGGTTTTACCACATAATTTCATTGAGTTGTGCAAGGCTTCGATGGATATTTTAAGGGGGAAAAAGGTAAAGATTTATCCAGATTTTCAGACCGGCGGCATGGCAGATGTGAGCGATTACAACGCTGGCAAGCGGGGCGGGAAAATCAAATGCCGCGCTAAAATCGAGAAAGCCGCCAAAAATGTGCTGCTCATCAAAGAGCTGCCCTACGCAGTGACCACGGAAGCGCTGATCGACAGCATCGGAAAGGCCGTGGAAAAGGGCAAGATAAAAATCAAAAAAATCGACGACAACACCGCTGCCGAAGTGGAAATAGCAATCGAACTGGCACCCGGTGTTTCTCCAGATGTAGCAATGGATGCACTTTACGCGTTCACTAATTGTGAAGTCTCTATTTCTCCTAATGCCTGCATCATCGTAGACAATAAACCGGTGTTTACTTCGGTGGAAGAACTTCTCCGGATTTCTACCGGGAACTCCAAAGATTTGCTCAGGCAAGAGCTGGAAATCAAACGGGATGCCCTTCGGGAAAAATGGGTTTTTTCGAGCCTGGAAAAGATTTTTATCGAAAACAGGGTGTACCACGAAATTGAAGAATGCGAGAGCTGGGAAGAGGTAGTGGAGACTATTTTCCGGGAAATGAAAAGGTACGTCGCCACACCTTTGGACCTGAGTGGAAGCAATGGGAACAGTGATAACAGGTTGAAACTGTTCAGAGATATTACCGAAGACGACATCGTTCGTTTGACGGAAATCAGGATAAAGCGCATTTCGAAATACAACGCCTTCAAAGCCGATGAGCAAATACAGGCGCTCATTGAGGAGCTGAAACATACTGAGTATGATTTGGCGCACCTAACCGAGTTTGCCATCGCCTATTTCCAAAACCTACTCGAAAAATATGGAAAAGGCCGTGAGCGACGCACACTCATCACTGATTTTGAAAACATTCAGGCCACAACAGTGGTCGCCAATAACGCTAAGTTATACGTTGATCGAAAGGAAGGATTCCTCGGCACGGGATTGAAAAAAGAAGAGTTCGTCTGCGACTGTTCCGATATCGACGACATTATCGTGTTCCGGAGAGACGGCAAGTTCGAAGTCGTTCGCATTGCCGACAAGGTGTTCGTCGGTAAAGACATCATACATTTGGACGTTTGGAAAAAGGGCGACGAGCGAACCACTTACAACCTTATATATTTCGATGGTAAAAGCGGGCGGAGCTTGGCCAAACGGTTTCAGGTAACGGCCGTTACCCGTGAAAAGGAATACGACCTGACGAAGGGAACACCCAATTCCCGGGTGCTTTATTTTTCGGCCAACCCCAATGGCGAAGCAGAATTGGTGACCCTGACGCTTAGCCAAAATTGCTCAGCCAGAATAAAAGTGTTCGATTACGGATTTGCGGATTTATCCATAAAAGGACGGGGCTCGCAGGGCAATATTGTCACAAAATATCCCGTAAAAAAAGTGTCGCTGAAAGAAGCCGGACAATCCACCATCGGGGCTATTAAGATTTGGATGGATGAGGTCAGTGGACGCCTCAACACAGAGGAGCGCGGCATTTACCTCGGGGCCTTCGACACGGGCAGTCTCCTCCTTACCATTTACAAAGACGGCACTTATGAACTGACGGATTTTGAACTCACCCGTCGTTTTGAGGTGAAAAATTTGGTGTACATCGGAAAGTTCGACCCCGAAACCATCGTCAGTGCCGTCTATTTGGATGGCAACAAAAACTGGGTGATGGTAAAGCGATTTCAAATCGAGACCAATACCATAGGGCAGCGTTTCCCCTTCATTTCCGAACACAAGAATTCCAAACTATATATAGCTTCAACCGATGCAACCCCCCGTATTAAGTACAGCTTCAAAGTGAAGTCGAAAAAACACGAGGCAGAACTGGATGTAGCTGATTTTATAGAAGTGAAAGGCTGGAAAGCCCTTGGAAACAAGCTGAGCGAACACAAGTTGTTCAGCGTAAAAAAACTGGATACTTCGAACAAAGAAACCACACCAGCCGGTAAATCCACCGGCACTGAGGAAAAAACCTCAAAAGCGAAAAAAACTACCGAAAAGAAAGAGGACGATGAATCCCGGGACCCGGCCAAACCCGAGACCGGCGAAAAATTTCACACCGGAGACACAATCGACTTTGACGTGGAAGATAACGGGCAGGCCAAATTGTTTTAGGGTTTGAAAAAATGACTGGTCAGGTTTGCCCCCTAATGCCTTTTCAATTTCTTTATAATCATTACCCTATCGCTTGAAGCAGAAGGAGGGGACCATTAAAATGAGGACGTCGTGCCGGCAAAACCGAATCTCCCCGAAGCTTAGTTGAGAACTCAATTTTTCTAAAAAGGCTCCGTCCAATCTTTTACGGCCCCGCACCATTGTACTGCGCACCACGAGCACTCGAAATGACAGGTGCAATATGTCACCATTTTCCTGATTTATTGTCCAAAAGTGTACTTTTGCGCCGCCATTTCCGGAGCCTTTTTGAAAGTCTTGGGAAAGGCATCTAACCTAACCTCTTTTTTTTGATATGAGTAACACATCTTTTTACGATCAATTTTCCAAAAGACATATCGGCCCCAACCCTGACGAGCAGAAAAAAATGCTGAAGGTTATAGGTGCCCCAACGCTGGACCAGCTCATTGTTGAGACCGTGCCCGACGCCATTCGGATGCCCGGTGAACTGAACCTTCCGGCGGCCCAAAACGAGTACGAATACCTGCGGGAGCTAAAAGAAATAGCCGTGATGAACAAAACGTTCAAATCGTACATCGGCATGGGATATTACGGTACAATTGTGCCGTCTGTCATTCTTAGAAATATTTTTCAAAACCCAGGTTGGTATACCCAATATACGCCCTATCAGGCTGAAATTTCACAGGGCAGACTCGAGGCCTTGCTGAACTTCCAAACAGCTGTGAGCGACCTCACAGGATTCCCCATCGCCAATGCCTCCCTACTCGATGAGGGCACCGCCGCTGCCGAGGCCATGTCCATGTTTTTTCATGTAAAAAACAAAAGGGCAAAAGGAGATGATATTGCCAATGTCTTCTTTGTGGACCAAAACGTGCTCGACCAAACCATCGACATACTAACGACGAGGGCCCAACCTCACAACATTAAAGTGGTGGTGGGCGACTGGAAGAGTTATGAGTTTTCGGAAAAAACGTTTGGTGTATTGCTCCAATATCCCGGCAAAAACGGCAGCGTGGAAGACTACCGTCCATTCGTTGAAAATGCCAAAGCCAACGATGTCTACGTTACCGTTGCGGCCGGTATTCTAAGCCTTGCCCTATTGAAACCGCCGGCTGAATGGGGGGCCGATTGTGCCATCGGCAATACCCAACGATTCGGTATCCCAATGGGATTTGGTGGTCCGCACGCCGCCTACTTCGCAACTAATGAGGCCTTTAAGCGCGTGATGCCCGGACGAATCATCGGCGTTTCCGTTGATGCGCATGGAAACAAGGCGTTAAGGATGGCACTTCAAACCAGAGAGCAACACATACGCCGTGAGAAAGCCACCAGCAACATTTGCACTGCGCAGGCTTTGCTCGCCTCCATGGCTGGCATGTATGCCGCATGGCACGGCCCAAAGGGTATTCGTGCAATAGCAGAAAGGATTCATGGATTCTCCCAAATTCTCGACGCCAACCTGAAAAAACTCGGATACAAACAATGTAATACACATTACTTCGACACGCTTTGCGTGGAGGTGGATGATAAAACGCTCGACGTTCTTCATCACCTCGCCACTTTCAACGAGGTAAACTTCTTCTACCGTGGCAACACCGTGCAGATAAGCCTCGACGAAACTGTCATGGAAGAAGATATTGATTTGCTCATCAGCATTTTCAGCCAAGCAAGGAACATGGATGCCAAGTCAGATTTTAGCGGTGTGGAAGGATTGACCATTCCCAAAACATTGGTTCGGGAAAGCGAATACCTGACGCACCCTTCGTTCAATACCTACCACACAGAAACGAAAATGATGCGTTACTTGAAACGACTGGAAAACAGGGATTTGTCCCTGGTGCATTCCATGACGCCGCTTGGCAGTTGCACCATGAAACTCAATGCCGCCACACAATTGCTCCCCGTGAGCTGGCCAGAGTTCAGCGACATCCATCCTTTTGCTCCGGAAGATCAAACACAGGGATACCGTGAAATATTCAGAGAATTGGAGCGCTATCTTTCTGAGATTACGGGCTTTGCAGCCTGCACGCTCCAGCCAAATTCAGGTGCGCAGGGCGAATTTACCGGCATGATGGTCATCAGAGCATATCATAAAGCGCATGGCAATGAGCATCGCAAAGTGGCCCTCATCCCCTCTTCGGCCCATGGCACCAACCCCGCCAGTTCAGCAATGGCCGGCATGGACATCGTGATAGTGGCCTGCGACGACAGCGGAAATGTTGACGAAGCCGATTTGCGCGCAAAAGCTGAACAATATAAAGATACCTTAGCCTGCCTGATGATAACTTACCCTTCGACTCACGGGGTTTTCGAGACGGGAATCAAAGGGTTATGTCAGATCATTCACGACAATGGTGGCCTGGTTTATATGGACGGTGCAAATATGAACGCGCAGGTTGGGCTGACAAGCCCCGGCATTATCGGTGCCGATGTCTGCCACTTGAATTTGCACAAAACTTTTGCCATCCCACATGGAGGCGGTGGCCCTGGTGTGGGGCCTATTTGTGTCAATGAAAAATTAGCTCCTTATCTTCCCGGTCACTCCATTGTACGAACTGGCGGAGAGAAGGCCATCAGCGCTGTATCTTCGGCTCCTTGGGGAAGCGCCAGCATCTTGCTCATCTCTTACGCATACATCCGGCTGTTGGGCAAAAAAGGAATGACCGAAGCCACCAAACACGCCATCCTGAACGCCAACTACATCAAAGCCAGGCTGGAGTCTGCCTACCCGGTCTTGTACAAAGGCGCAATGGGCCGGGCTGCACATGAACTAATCATCGATCTGCGGCCATTCAAGAATTCCTGTAGCGCTGAAGACGTGTCCAAACGCCTGATGGACTATGGCTTTCACGCCCCGACGCTTTCCTTCCCGGTACACGACACCCTGATGGTGGAACCCACCGAAAGCGAGAGTATGGATGAACTCGACCGGTTTTGCGATGCCATGCTTGAAATCAAAAATGAGATGGATGAAGTTGCCTCCGGCAAAATAGATATTGCCCAAAGCGCTTTGCATTTTGCACCTCATACGGCGGAAGACGTCACAGCCAACGAGTGGAATCATGCTTATTCGAGGGAGAAAGCGGCCTATCCCCTGCCCTATCTCCGGCATGGCTATAAATTTTGGCCTTATGTGGGAAGAGTAGACAATGGATATGGCGACCGGAACCTGATTTGCATATGCCCACCGATAGAGGCGTATATGGAGGAGGAAACGGTGGCTGGTTAATGTCCTTTCTTTTTTCGAAATATAAAATCCGCCCCAAATCTCTCATAATGAAAGGTTTGGGGCGGATTTTTCAATATACCACCTTCCCATCCATATCCCGCCATTCTTCAAATGCTTTCAGGGCCTCCTCCCGGAGCAGAGGCAGCGCCGGGATCTTTCTTTCACAGGCGGGCATTTCAAATTCTTTGTAAATAAATTCGTCGTCGAACTCAATAGCTGCCGCATCGACGCGGGTGCAGCCATAAAATATTTTTTCTGGCCTCGCCCAATAAATGGCACCGAGGCACATTGGGCAGGGTTCGCACGAGGTATAAATGGTACAATCGTCCAATTGAAAATGACCGAGGTAGCGGCATGCCTCGCGGATAGCAACGATTTCGGCATGGGCCGTAGGGTCGTTAATCGCAGCTACCCGGTTATTGCCACGGCCGATTATTTTGCCATCTTTTACCACAACCGCTCCGAAGGGTCCGCCAGTTCCATCCCTCATACCTTTGAAAGCGAGACGAATGGCTTCGAGCATAAACCGCCTGTGATACTCCATGATTTAATATGATATTATGCCCCCGGGGCTGGTTTGTAAAATGCTCAAAATTAGACGAATTCCGCCAAAAGCCTATCTTTAACGCTCTGCCAGATTTTGCCGGCGCCCAATTGGTACAAGTACATAAATTACAGACAAGTACAACGAATATTGACCATGCAACAACCTCTGTTTACGAATGATGCCATCGCTTTTGGATTGCTTGCGATAGTTTTGGCCCTGATATTTTACACCTCCAAGCTGAGGCCGTGGCAGAAATTTTACAAATACGTGCCGGCGCTGCTGCTGTGCTATTTCGTGCCGGCCTTATTGCACTGGCCCCTCGGCCTCATCGCTCCCGATTGGTTCGACCACAGCCTCCTCGGTTTTTTACACGGCAAGAACCTCACGCCACCGGAGGGACTCACTTTTAATGAAATGAAAGATTGGCTGTTCGCCAATGGCATATCCAAAACAGATTATTCCAAATTTCATCACAAAAGCCAGCTGTATTTTGTCGCATCACGGTACCTGCTCCCCGCCAGCCTTTTGCTGCTTTGCCTCGGCATCGACCTGAAAGCCATCATCGGCCTCGGCCGGAAGGCGGGCATTATGTTCCTGGCCGGCACGGTGGGTGTCATCCTCGGCGGACCCATTGCCCTGCTGGTGGTGTACAATCTGGCACCCGAAGGGTTTATTCAGGCCACACCTGAGAATGTCTGGAAGGGCATGTCCACTATCGCCGGCAGTTGGATTGGCGGCGGCGGCAACCAAACCGCCATGAAAGAGATATTCCATGTGGACGACACTCTCTTCGGCACCATGGTAGTGGTGGATGTGGTGGTGGCCAACATCTGGATGGGGTTCCTGCTGTATGGCGCTAACATCACCGAGCGGGTGGACCGCTGGCTCAAAGCCGACGTCTCCGCCATCACAGATGTGAAAAACCGCATCATTGCCTTTAGGAAAAGCGTGGAAAAGGTGCCCTCCACCCGCGACATGTTTTTCCTGCTCGGCATTGGCTTCGGAGGGGTGGCGCTGTCGCACTGGTTTTCCGAGCTGATAGTTCCGATTTTGGAACAATACAAACCCAGCCTGCAAGCTGCCCGGCTGGATTCCCTCACCTCCGGCTTTTTCTGGATAGTGGTGGTTTCCACCACCATCGGTTTGGCGCTGTCGTTCACACGTGTCCGCAAGCTGGAAGGAGTGGGTGCTTCCAATTGGGGCAGTATGTTCATTTACATCCTCGTGGCCACCATCGGTATGAAGATGAACCTGCGGGAAGTGTTCGACAACATCGGTTTGTTTGCGGTGGGCCTGGTGTGGATGGCCGTCCATGTCATCGTTTTACTGGTCGTGGCCAAAATCATCAAAGCGCCGTTCTTTTTCGTGGCGGTGGGCAGCCAGGCCAATATCGGAGGTGCCGCATCGGCACCAGTGGTGGCGTCGGCATTCAGCCCCTCGCTGGCACCGGTAGGGGTGTTACTGGCCGTATTGGGCTATGCAGTGGGCACTTATGGGGCCTTGATTTGTGCCTACCTGATGCAGTATGTGGCTGCCGGGTAGCAATTCGCATATTTCAAAATTTTGAGAAAATGAAAGAAACCCGGCCAAAAATTAAACTCGAATGGCAGTCCTCCGATATGATTCTGGAGGGTCTTGCCCTTGCAGGCATGGTGGCACTGATAGCCCTCCCGCTGCTGTACCTCCACCGCCTGCCCGATGAAATTCCCACCCATTTCAACGCTGCCGGTACACCAGACGGCTATGGAGCTAAAACCTCGCTGTGGCTGCTGCCCGCCATCGGCGCCGGTGTTTATGCCTTGCTGACCATCATCGTGTGGTACCCGCACACTTTTAATTATCCCGTAAAAATCACGGAAGACAATGCGGCCCGCCAATACCTGATCGCCGCCCGCATGATTAGGATGTTGAAAGCGGGCATCATCGCACTGTTTGCTTACATCACCTACAACATGATCGCCACGGCACTGGGCAAAGCGCAGGGACTCGGTAAGGCTTTCTTTTTCGTTTCCCTGGCTATCATATTCTTGCCCACGGGCTACTACTTAGTGCAGGCTATGAGGAAGAATTGAGGGTTGGAAGGGATAATCCGGGGTAAGATTAAAGGTCACATTATTTTCATTTCATGGCTAACTGGAAAATCTGGATAGATACGGGGGGGACATTTACCGACTGTATAGCCCTTAGCCCGGCAGGGGAAACGCTCCGCACGAAGGTACTCAGCAGCAGCAGCCTGCGTGGCACGCTGACAGAGCAACCCGGCCCTGCACGCTTTCGCTTTTTTCACCGGTGGGGTGTCGGCGAAGATATTTTCGAAGGCTATCGCTGCCGCATTTCGGGCTTGTCTGTCAGCGATATTTTCATTAAAAAAATAGATTTTCAAAACGGCCTCGTCGAGCTTTCGAAGCCCCTCCCCCAAGCCCTCCCGCTGCCGCTCACTTTTGAAATCACCACCGGCGAAGAGGCACCCATTTTGGCGGCACGCCTCGTCACGCGAACGCCGCTGAGCCGGCCCCTGCCTCCCGTCGAGATGCGCCTCGGTTCCACCAAAGGCACGAACGCGCTTTTAGAAAAAAAGGGGGCTCGCACTGCATTTCTCATTACCAAAGGGTTTGCCGACCTGGTGCGCATCGGCACCCAGCAACGGCCGCATCTTTTTCAGCTCAATATCACGGAGCCGGAGCTGCTTTACACCACGGCCATTGAAGTGGATGAGCGCGTGGGCGCGGGCGGAAAGATTATCAAGGCTCTTACTCCGGAAGAAGTGGACCGCCTGCTCGCCGCCATCAAAGAAGCCGGGGTTGAATCCGTTGCAGTGGCACTCCTCCATGCCTGGAAAAATCCTGCCCATGAGGAGCAACTGAAAAGGGCAATTATCGCGGCAGGGTTTTCTTTTGTCTCGCTTTCGCAAGAGCTTATGCCTGCCATAAAAATACTGCCGCGGGCACAAACGGCCATTGCCGATGCGTATCTCAAACCGGTGCTTCACGATTATCTGTTCAATGTGGCCTCGGCTTTGCCTGGTAACGCCAGCCGGCTGTGCGTAATGACGAGCGCCGGAGGGCTTGTCGCCGGGCGGCATTTCAACCCGAAAGACAGCCTGCTCAGCGCCCCTGCCGGTGGCGTCGCCGGAGCTGCCGCTGTTGCCCGCAGCCTCGCTATTCAAAAAATAATCACCCTCGACATGGGCGGCACCAGCACCGACACCGCCCGCTTCGACGGGCATTTCGATTACAGCTACATCACCCGCGTGGGCAGTATGGAAATGGCCTCGCCCTGCCTGTCCATCGAAACCGTGGCCGCCGGCGGTGGCTCCCTCTGTTGGTTCGACGGCAACAAACTCTGCGTGGGCCCCGAAAGTGCCGGCGCAGCACCAGGGCCGGCCTGTTACGGCGCAGGCGGTCCACTGGCCCTCACCGATGTCAATCTGCTTTTGGGAAAACTCGACCCCGCTGCCATGGGCATTCCCGTGGATGCCGCTCCGGCGCAGGCAGCATTGCAGACTATCCGCAACGATATTTTTTCAAAAGCAGGCATCCGTTACTCCGCCGAAGAACTGCTGCTCGGTTTTGAAAAAATTGCCAATGAAAAAATGGCCGGCGCCATCCGCCGGATTTCCGTCTCCAAAGGTTTCGACCCGAAGGATTATGCCCTGCTGGCCTTCGGCGGTGCGGGCGGTCTTCACGCCTGTAAGATAGCAGCATTGCTCGGCATGGGCACCGTCATTCTGCCTTACGACGGCGGGCTGTTGAGTGCTTTCGGCATTGGGCAGGCACAGGTGGAGCGCTTTGCGCAAAAGCAGGTACTGCAATTGTTGGGGGATTGCCGGCACGACCTGCCCGTCATGGTCGCCCGGCTCACCGATTCGGCAACAGAGGCGCTCCGGGCAGAGGGTTTTGCGGCAGCAGAAACCGACGTGAAATCCAAACTCATCTACCTGCGGCTGAAAGGGCAGGAGAGCAGCCTGGAAATGCCCCTTGAAAATGGTTCAACCCTCGAAGCTGCTTTTGAAAAAAAATACATGCAGTTGTTCGGACACTACCCCGGCAACCGGCCCATTGAGGTGGAAAGCGTGAAAGTGGTAGTGGCCACCCACACCCCGGGAGCGGCGGTGCTGCCCAAGAATACTCCGAAGAAAAAACAGCGAAAAACCGATGGGCCTGTTTGGTGGGACGACCTTGCCGAAGGCGACACCTTTGCCGGGCCTGCTGTTTTACTCAACCGCACTTCCACAGCATTCCTCGAAGAGGGCTGGCACGCGGAAGTCCGGGGCGGGAAAAACCTCGTGCTCCGCAGCCGCCGACCCGCTAAAGCGCCAACACGCCAACACGCCAACACGCCGCCGGACACCAACCCCATCGAACTCGAGCTTTTCACCAACCGGTTCTCGGCCATCGCCGGGGAGATGGGTGCCCAATTGCAGCGCACGGCATTTTCGGTGAACATCAAAGAGCGGCTGGACTTTTCGTGTGCCCTGCTCGACGCCGGTGCGGAACTATTGGTCAATGCTCCGCACATCCCTGTCCACCTCGGCAGCCTCGGCATTTGTGCGCGGCTGGTGAAAGAAAAACTGCCGCTTGGCCCCGGCGACGTCATCATCACCAACCACCCCAAATACGGCGGGGGCCCCCCGCCCCGCGGCACCCCCGTGAGGGGCGCGTTTGTCCGCCCGGGACCGCGCGATCTGCGGCGGCACATCCTCCGGCAGCATAGATGTTTTCATTGGAAGTCTCAAGTCTTTTGTTCACGGCAATGGCGTTCTTTACGCCAAGATCAAGACCGGCCTGTACGGCCAGTTCACTGTTCGGTTTTATTCCGATAGCCACCAACACCATATCGGCTTCAAGGGATAAATCCGAACATATAACCTTTAACCGTCCATTTTCGAAATCGATTTTTTCAATGGTGTGTCCCAAATATAATTTTATTTCATGGGTTTGCAATTCCTTTCTAACAACTTCTGCGAGTTTTTTCTCTATCCACGGCAGAAACACCGGTCGGGGTTTGATCATCTCGACGTCTATAGATCTATCCCTGAGGGCTTCACACATTTCAAGGGCAATATATCCCATTCCGATGATAACGACTTTTTTGACATGGTGGGATCGGATATATGCTTTTATTTTTCGACCGTCCTCCAGATTTTTCAGGGCCATCACTCCTGAAAGATCAAAACCCGGAAGATCCGGTATGATGGGCGACCCGCCGGTGGCGATCAGCAATTTGTCGTAGGAAAATTCAAAAGCTTTACCCTGCAAAGATGTTCCGGAGGCCGTCATATCTTCAGGATCGATGGATTCTACACAATGCCCGGTCAAGAGTTCGATACCCTGCTTGTCCCTGAATACATGGGCCTGCCGGACCACAAGGTCTTCGATTTCCCTTTCAGGGTCCGCAATATTATACGGCATACCGGCGGCGGCGTAAGATACATCCAAGGTTTTTTCCAGTACCGTGACGTTAAGGTTCGGGTCATTTCTCTTAGCTCTGCTGGCAGCACTCATACCTGCAGCATCGCCGCCAATGATTAAAAAATTCATAAGCATCCTCCTAATTGGTAACTTAATTTGTGTCCAAAATCATTGCATGGGGAGGCATATCACCTGAACACGTAATTTCATTTTAATCATCAAGATAGCCATTGTACGTTTAACGGTTTTTTTCATTTCAGTAAGCTGTCCTTTACGCCACTACTTTTTCAAACTCATCCTTATCAACAAAGCATACGGGGCG
>CAZPHZ010000057.1:5429-12411 GCA_964586035.1 uncultured Saprospiraceae bacterium | reverse complement strand
AGAAGGTTCCCTCACCGCACTAACAGGCATGTGTTCGTCATAGTGGCCAGTGATGACAGGTGTTTGGGCTCCGGCCGTGTAGCGGCTCACCTTATTGCTGATGTAGTGGTACAACTCGCCGATGGTCACGATTTTATCGCCATCGCTGTCGGCCCCGCCTTTGAGGCCGCGGATGAGGTAGTAGCTGAACACCCCGGAGCGGAGGCCCGAATCTTCCAGCGACACCTCCGCACCTTTGGACGACATGAGCAGCGCCGTGCCGCCGTCCACTTTCTCGAAAGCTTTGTAATAGCGGTCGAGCATATCGCCGGTGGCAGAGCGGGCCGCCACGAGGTTTTCAGCATCCGTCATGCCGAAGAGCGAGCCGGAGTGGCAGGCGTCGCCCACCACCAATTTGTATTTGGCCCTGCTGTTCTCTAATATCTGGCGAATATCTTCGTGGTACAGGCGGTAATTGACGCCATCGAAATCCTCCGGCACGAAGGCACCCTCGATTCCATGCCCCGAAAAATAAAACAGCACCACATCGTTCTCATCGGCCTGGGCGAAGGTGGTGCGCATATTTTCCAGAATATTATCGCGGGTGGCATTGTCATCCACCAGCACCTTCACCTGGTTGTCGGGAAGAGCGCCCCCTTCCGGGCTTTTCAGGAAGGCATAAAACTGGTAGGCGTCGTCGTCGGTGAACCGCAGCGATGGCATGTGTGGGTAGGTGGCCACACCCACCACCACGGCCCAAATGCGAACAGCTCCGGCGGCAGTCAGCGGCGTGTCCATTGAGGTAGGCAGCGCGGCTTTTGCCGGAGCATCATCCGCCACATCCACCCGGAGTGTTTCGACATCGGTGGCAGCAGGGGATGGGCTGTCGAGCGACTGGCCGAGTACCCATTCGCCGGCAGTACTATGGCCAAAGGGGTCGTAAAATATGCAGCGGCCGTTCTTTTTGTTGTTCATCCAATGGCCGGAAAAGCGGGAGCCGTTTTTATAAAACATTGTGCCTTCACCGTTGAATTTTCCATTGCGAAACTGACCTTCGTAGCGGTCGCCTGTGTGAAAAGAATATTTTCCGTAGCCATTGGGCTGGTTGTGCGCCCAGTCGCCGTCGTAGCTGTCGCCGTTGGCGTATTTCATTAGTCCTTTACCCTGAAATTGGTTGCGGTGAACCCCCCCGGTGTACTCATGTCCCTCGACGAAGATGAATCTCCCCTTACCCTCCCGGACATTGTGTTTCCAGTCGCCGAGGTATTTGTTGCCGTTGGCAAAATAGAGGATGCCATCGCCGTGCGGATCGCCATCGGAAAAATAGCCGATGTACCTGCTGCCGTTGGCATACACGTAAGTGCCGTAGCCGTTGAAACAGTTGCCCTTGGTGCAACCGGTTTCATCAACAACCGGCAATGAAAAATAAGTAGAGAGAGGCGCCGCCGGGAGGGCGGAAATATTCGGAAGGCACACCACTGCCAAAATCAAAAGCCTGTTCATTATTCCGGGTTTTGGATTCGATGAAAAGATTATCAGCTAAAGTGTAGCAGTGTTGCATTAAGAAATTTTTAAAAAAAGAAATTTGCCCGTTTTGTGAAGAGGGGGTAAAAAATGTATTGATAAAAATCAGTAACCATAACGCCGCTCATGCTCCGGCATATTTCACCAAAATGAAATTTTAGAAAAACTTTTTCATCGCGGGGGGTGGATTCGCTACATTTGCTGTATTGGGTTTAAACAATTGCCCCACCTTTCGCATCACCTGTCACTCTATACTGGAAGAACTCGCGTGCTAACCAATAATTCTCTATACTCGATCTTCCTCTGTTTCCGAGCCATCGATTGCAGGGGTTGTAATTAAAATTCGATGCTATGTTGAAAAATGTTTTTTTTCTTACTGTTCTTGCAGCCCTTATCACTGCTTGTGGCGATGCACCTGCCGATACTACCGCTGATACGGGCGAAGCCCAAACTTTTGGCGCAGCCATCACCGCCGATGACGCCATCTCCTACGGCGAACTCGCCGCAAAAATGGAAAGTACTGACAGCGTTGCTGTGAAGGTGAAAGGCACGGTACAGGCCGTTTGCCAGATGAAGGGCTGCTGGATGAACGTGAACGATGAAACAGTTTCCGAAGAAATGCTGGTTCAATTCGAAGACTATGGATTCTTTGTGCCGAAAGACATCTCCGGCCGCCAGGTCATCATGGATGGCTATGCTTATCGCGATGTCACTTCTGTGGATGAACTCAAGCATTACGCTGAAGATGAGGGCAAGCCGAAAGAAGAAATCGATGCCATCACCGAGCCTGTGACAGAAGTAAAATTCATGGCCAGTGGCGTATTGCTGCTGCCCGAAGACAAGAAACAATAGCGGACAATGGGGGCGTTTTTGGGCGCCCCCATTTTTACCTGCACTCACATCACCCGGAATTTGAACAAAAATACTCACCTTAGAATAGGTCCTCACCTCCGATTGCGCTTCATGGCAGCCGTATGCTTGCTGACTGGTGTGGCGATGGCACAACCTGCCAGTTTTACCGATTCTTTGAGACAAGAGTTGCGCAATGCAACTCCCGATACTTCGCAAGTTAACCTTCTCAATGATTTGGCATGGGAGCTAAAATTCGACGACCCTGCTGGTGCGCGGGTTTATCTCGACTCGGCTCTTTTGCTCGCCCGCGATTTGGGTTTTAAAAAAGGAGAAGCAACGGCCCTGAATTTCCGCGGCGTGGTGGAAGACATCCACGGTAACAGCGATTTGGCCGTGCAGTTTTTTCAAAAAGCCCTCGTACTGCGTCAGCATCTCGGCGACCGCAAAGGCGTAGCCTCGCTTTTCAACAACATCGGAAATGTAAGGGAAAACCAGGGTGACTACCTCGCCGCCCTCGACAACTACCAGCGCTCGCTGCACATCCGCGAAGAATTGAAAGACACCGCCCGCATCGCCCGCGCTTTTTACAACATTGCCATTTTGCAGGAAAACATGGGCAACTACCCCGAAGCCTTGGACTACGTTTTTCAATACCTCGAATACACCGAGTCTTCAGCAGATAAGGAGGGCATCGCCAATGCATGGAACATCATCGGCAATATAAAAACAGAAACAGACAGGTACCAGGAAGCTTTGACTGCGTATGAAAAATCGCTAACAATCCAACGCCACCTGGGCAACGACTGGGAAATTTCCTCGGTTCTCAACAACATCGCCAACCTGAAAGATGCCATTGCTGAAAGTAAAATGGATGCCGGCCAACTCGGTGACAGCGTGCTGACCTTATACAACGAGGCCAGGGCCCTGCACGACGAGGCCTTGTCCATCCGCCAAAAACTGGATGACGCCAGCGGTGAAGCCGAGATTTTTAACAACATGGGGTATGTGCTGAAAAATCTCGGAAGTTTTTACAAAAAAAGCAACCACCCGAACGAGGCTGCTGCAACGTGGATAGAGGCAGAAAATTTCCTGCTCCAATCACTCACCATCCGGGAAAAAGAGGGTGACAAAGCCGGCATTATGGAAGTGTACAACGGCATTGCCGATGTGCGCCGCCGCCAAAAAAGATACCGCGAAGCACTCGGTTATACAAAGCAGTATTACACCATTTCCCTGGAAATAGAAGACAACAAATTTCAGCAAAACGGACTCAAAGACCTCGCCCGTATTTACAACAAATTGGGCGAATACAAACTGGCCTATAAATACCGCAAGAAATACGACGAATTGCGGTACGCCCGCTTTAATGAAGAACGGCTGAAAACCGAGGAGCGCCGGGAAATAGTGTATGGCGACCGCAAAAAACAAAGTGAAATTGATAGGCAGCAAAATGAAATTCGGATCCGGGATGCCCAGTTAAAAACCGCTTCGGCCATTCAATATTCATTGATTGGCGGAGCCTTTTTGCTGCTCTTATTGGCCGGCGTCATGCTAAATCGCAACAAAATTATCCGCCGGGAAAAGCTACGTTCCGAAAATCTGCTGCTCAATATTTTACCATCTCAGACTGCCGATGAACTCAAAAAATACGGCAAGGCAAAAGCCCGTCGCTATGATTCTGTGACGGTGCTATTTACCGATTTTCAATCATTCACGCAAATTGCCGAGCGAACCTCGCCCGAGGACCTCGTGACTGAATTGGACGAGTGTTTCAGAGCCTTCGATGAAATTGCCACCCGTTTTAACATTGAAAAAATCAAGACGATCGGCGATGCGTATTTCGGCGTAGCCGGCCTCCCCTCTCCCACACACACCCATGCGGAAGATGCTGTCCGTGCAGCTCTCGCCATCCAGATGTTCATGGAAGAGTTCAGGGGAAAACAAATGAGAGAAGGCAAACCGGCGTTTTTCTGCCGCATTGGCATTCATTCCGGGCCTGTGGTCGCCGGAGTTGTCGGCAAGAAGAAGTTCGCCTATGACATCTGGGGTGACACAGTGAACCTCGCCGCACGCATGGAACAAAGCGGGGAAATAAACCAGGTGAATATTTCGCAAGGCACCCGCGACCTACTCGGTCCGGAGTTTCAGTGCTTACACCGTGGCAAAGTAAAAGCAAAGAACAAAGGGGAACTTGACATGTACTTCGTCGAAACAGAGGCCGGTTAAATGGACAACAACAGTCCTGCTACCGCTTTCCAACTGCTGCTGTGAGAAAATGAAAAAGGGCATCCCGTTTAAGATAAACGAGTTGCCCTTATTTTTTTAACCTGTTGAAGTCCGACTCCCGGCTGATTTCAGCTAGATGTCTGGAATCCAAACCTAAGGCTGTGAATGACTCATTGGTGTGAGACCATTCGTTGTAAGGTGTTTTACACTTTGTTTAATGACCTCCACGCGGATCCGGGCGGTCGCCAGTGCCTACGAGAAAATCGAGAATGAACTCAAGAAATGTTAAAGCATTCATAGTTTTGTATTTAGTGGTTATAAAATAAAAGCCGTAAGAATTATCTATTAGCGGAGGGTACGGGAAAGAGGTAATAGTGGAAGTGAAGTGCGGAACTGGAATACAAAAAAGGTAAAAATACTAGCGGGAATGCGAGTTATAATTCAAAAATGGGGCCAAAAATAATTCCATCATTGTCAGGATTTTGCGAATCGCAGTTATTTCCTTTTTCCGAACAATGTTCAAAATTAGCGAAGCTTAGTATTACCCGGCTAAAGCAAGCGGTGAATAAATGTGCAGAATAAAAATTTGAAGGTGGCCCCATGTACGGGCAGCGAATATCGACGGGCAATCGTATTATGGGTGGTTTAAAGAAATAGGCGTTATTCTGAAGGCAGTCCCTTGTTTACTCTCACTGATTTTAGAACTAAGCAAGATAGGGTCTGCCTTCATTTTTTCCCACCTTTTGCTTCCTGTAGATTTTCACAGTTTTACATAAAAAAACCTCCGGGCGGTGGGACCGTCCCGGAGATTCAAGATTTGGCTTTTGTGTTTTAACCCAGGATAAAACCCAAATAATAATCGTTTCGTTTGAACTTAACTGGAGCGTTTCGAGAAACCTGTAACTCTATTTTCCTTAGAACTTTAGGTCGTTATGCGTTTTTGAACTTTTGATAACACAAAGATAGGGGCATAAAAAGGCCCTTTTAGGCTAAATATTGTTTAAATTAAGCCTATCAGATTTACCTGTAAATGCAAACATGTAAAAAGTAACCTATTGAAAAGCAATAGGTTACTTTATTAATTTAGCACCTTTTCGTAAGTTTGAGGCTCACCTTGTTTTCAACAAAATGAAGCGCTGATTAGCCTTATTCAAGGTGTTTGTTTGTCTCTTTTTTTGAGACCGTTCGTTGACGTTTACAAATCACATTGCGCCTGTATCTTCGATGATAATGGACTGTGATTGGCCGCCCGATACGAGATCGAGCAGAACGTCGATAATGATGAGTACTTCCATAGTTCTGTATTTAGTAATGGTTAAAGAATCCATACTATGCGGGGGGAAGCACGAAGGGGGCGCGGGTCCGAAAAGGACGCAAATGTGCCTGACCGCGGGTCACAGACCGGCGGAACGGGGAATTTGAAAGTTTGTGGGAATGAGGTACGACTCGCAAACTGAGCGCCGGGAATGGTGGGAGGGTGAGTAGGAGCGCTCTTTCATGTATCGAATTTAAATCAATACACACTGCGAATGGAACAATTAAAAGAACTGATAAGCGTAGTTACCAAAAATAAGGCCAAAAGCATCGATATTGTCGGGTACGGCAATACAGGAGAGGGCAGCGTACAGCGCCTCTACCAAACATTGGCAATGGGCGAAGAGCTGCCTGAGGATAATATAATCGCGAACTTTTATCCCGGTCACGACGCACCGGGTCCCAATTTCAACCGGCTCAAGCGCCAGCTGAAACAAAGGCTTCTCAATACCCTGTTTTTTATCGATGTGAACCAGCCGGAGTTCAACGATATGCAAAAGGCATATTACACATGATATAAGGATTTTGCGGCGATGAAAATTCTGACAGGCCGTTCGGCTACGAAAGCCGCCATGCGGCTTGCCGAAAAAATCCTCCGGAAGGCAATGGAGTTCGAGTTCACCGATATCGCCGTCAACGTACTCGCCGACCTGCGGGGCTTTTACCTCACCACCGGAGCAAGTTTGAAGAAGCTGAATGACTGTTCGGCATTGCTCCATGAGAAGCTGGAACTCTGGAAAGCAGAACTCCTCGCTGAAGAGAAATACCAAAATCTGGCGGTTCACTACGTGAAATCCCGTGCCACGAAGACCGTTCTGGTCGATACCGCCATTGAGTATAGCAGAGAGTTGGAACAATACATCGGGAAATGCCAGTCGCCGCGTTTTTTACTAAATGCCTATTTGGTTTTCTCCATGAGATACCAAATTGTCAATGATTACGAGAATACCCTAAAAGTTTGTCAGGAAGCTATTAAAGTATTTAAATCAAATGGCAAGTCTATAGCAAAAATCAATCTCCTCGTTTTTCTGCACAGAATCGCCAGTTGCCAAATCCAGCTGGGTTATTACACTGAGGGTGAGCGCAC
>CAZPHZ010000057.1:0-5329 GCA_964586035.1 uncultured Saprospiraceae bacterium | reverse complement strand
ACAGAATCGCCAGTTGCCAAATCCAGCTGGGTTATTACACTGAGGGTGAGCGCACAATAGAGCGGTGTTTGACTTTGGTGGAAGAAGGAATTTCCAACTGGTTCGTCGTCATGGAGTACCACCTCATATTGCTATTTCATTCGCGGCAATACCAGAAAGCATTTGGAGTCTTTTCGAAATCATTCTGGCATCCCGGATTCAAAAATCTCCCGGCGACCCACCAGGAGCGCTGGAAACTCTATGAGGCTTTTATCCATTATTTCATCGGCACCGGAGCCATAACCCCCGGTATGGCGAAAAAAAACAACCTAAGGACGTTTAAACTGCGAAGATTTCTTAACGATATGCCGGAATTTTCCAAAGACAAACAGGGGGCAAACATCACCATCCTCATTCTGCAAATTTTATTCATTCTGCAAACCAATAATAAAGAAGAGGCTACGCCGGTATTGGAAGCCCTGAAAGCCTATTCCCACCGTCACCTACGTAAAAACGACACCTTCCGCAGCAACTGCTTCATTCACATGCTTTTGCAAATGCCAAAAGGGTATTACAATAAAAAAGCTGTGATGCGGAAAGCCCGCAAATACGTAGAAAAACTCAAGGAAATGCCCCTGTCCAGGGCCAAACAAAGCGGAGAGCTGGAGTCGGTGCCGTACGAGCATCTGTGGGAGTTCGCTTGTGCGTCGTTGAGAGGGTAACCCGCATACATTTCACTGGAAAACAAAATAGGCCGATATTTGCCCCCTGTTTTTTCAAAAGTCAAACCATTGTCCCAGGCTCCGCTCAAAATTACCATCCTTGGCACGGGCACCTCGCAGGGTGTACCGGTCATCGGCTGCGAATGCAAAGTATGCACGTCCACCGACCCCCGCGACAAACGGCTCCGGGTCGCCATTCTCATCAGCCGCGGTGGGGTGAACATCGCCGTGGACGCCGGCCCCGATTTCCGGCAGCAGATGCTGCGGGCCGGGGTGAAAAGCCTCGATGCCGTGCTGCTCACCCACGAACATAACGACCACATCATAGGCCTGGACGATGTGCGCCCATTCAATTTTATGCAAAGGAAAAAAATGCCCATATTCTCGACGCCGCGAGTGCAGAATGAAGTGCAAAATCGCTTTGCATATATTTTTAAGAAAAGCCCCTACCCCGGGTCCCCCATGCTTGAGTTACATTCTATTTCAAAAGATGCCGCATTCGATGTAAATGGAATCGAAATAACCCCCATCGAGGTGATACATGGCCAACTACCGGTCATGGGATTCAGGGTGGGCGATTTTACCTATTTGACCGATGTAAAAACCATCAACGCGGACCAGCGGAAAAAAGCCCGGCATTCAAAGGTGTTGGTGATCAACGCCCTGCACCACAAACCCCACCACTCCCATCTGAACCTAAAAGAGGCCCTGGCAATGGTGGAAGACCTGGCACCTAAAAAAGCCTACCTGACTCATATTAGCCACCGCATGGGATTGCATGGTGCCATTTCTGAAACGCTGCCTGAGAACGTGGCTTTGGCGTATGACGGGCTGGAGATTTTGGTTTGACTTACCCGATTTTTTTTAGCTTTGCATTTTTTTATTATACCATGCCTGCAGCTATCTTTAGACAGCACGGGTAAAAAAACATGCAACTATGAAATTATTACAGGATAAAGTCGCACTTGTCACCGGCGGCTCCCGCGGAATCGGGGCAGCGATTGCCACAAAATTTGCCACCAACGGTGCGAATGTGGCTTACACCTATTTTCCGGCAGAGGAAAACGCTGACGCTTTGGCCAAAGAATTATCCGCCGCGCACGGAGTCACCGTCAAATGCTACTGCTCCGATGCCAGTGACTACAAGGAGGCCGAGACCCTCGTAAATACGGTATTGAATGATTTCGGGAAAGTGGACGTATTGGTCAACAATGCCGGCATCACCCGCGACAACCTCATGCTTCGCATGTCAGAAGAGCAGTGGGACCAAGTCATCAATATCAACCTAAAGTCCATTTTCAACATGACCAAGCATATGCTTCGTCCGATGCTGAAAGCAAGGGGTGGCTCTATCATCAATGTAAGTTCTATCGTAGGCATGACCGGGAATGCAGGGCAGGCCAACTACGCTGCCTCCAAAGCGGGCATTTTGGGTTTCACGAAGTCCATTGCCAAAGAGGTAGGCTCCCGCAATATCCGTTGCAACGCCATTGCGCCTGGATTCATCGAAACTGCAATGACGGATGCATTAGACGAAAAAACAAAAGAGAACTATTTCGCCAACATCCCGATGAAACGTTTTGGAAAGGTTGAGGAGGTTGCCGATGTGTGTTTATTCCTCGGCTCGGACATGTCGGGGTATGTTTCCGGGCAGGTGCTGAGTGTTTGTGGAGCGCTGAATTGTTGAGGAAATGCAAAGGGTTGATGAAAGAAGCATTCATCAACCCTTTGCATTTCCCGGCCTTCATCAAAACCGGCCAGCTTTCATAAATTGGTGTCGTTGGCAAAAAATGAATCCAAAGATTCTTTCAACTTCATCAGTTTCGATTCGTTGGCTGTAAAACCCACCCCATCGTCTGTTTCGACCAATCCCGTGCTGTATAAAATGTCCAGTTGCTCGGAGATATAAGGTTCCTCCAAATTCATGTAGGACGCGATTTCTCCAGAAGACATTTTTCCGTTACTCAACAATTTCCCAAGAATGTCATAGCGGAACCTATGCTTGTAGGCTCGCACTGTTCGCGTGGCAATGTCAACTTGGTCGCTGTCTAAGAGGGGGCGTTTTTTTATGTTCATAAGTTGGTTTTCTTGAACCCAGTTTGAGGAATAATTTGTCCAAAGATAGCCGCATAGCTGAATACCTCAATAGCCAGGAGGATTTATTTCTGAAATATTTTTCAACATGGGTGCGTGGGATTTGTTTTCCAATCGCCTCAAACCAATGGCTACCTGCGCCCACCTGCCTGGGTCAAAGGGCTTTTGCTTACTTTTGCCCGCATTTTACAAAGAAGAGTTGTTTAGCCAAAAAAGATGTTTCCAAAATACGATGTCATAGTAGTAGGAGCCGGTCATGCAGGATGCGAAGCAGCGGTGGCCGCCGCCAACCTCGGCTCTAAAGTCATGCTCGTGACCATGAATATGCAAACCATCGCTCAGATGTCCTGCAACCCGGCAATGGGTGGAGTGGCGAAAGGGCAGATTGTCAGGGAAATAGATGCACTTGGCGGCTATTCCGGCATCATCACGGACCAAACAATGGTGCAGTTTCGCATGCTCAACCGCTCCAAAGGTCCGGCCATGTGGAGTCCGCGGGCACAGAGCGACCGCATGATGTTTGCCGCCAAATGGCGGCAGATGCTCGAAGCCCATCCAAATATCGATTTTTGGCAGGAAATGGTCACCGGTATCATCGTGAAAGACGGCCGTGCCAGTGGTGTTTACACCGGCATGGGCCTTGAAATTAGCAGCAAAACGGTGGTGCTCACCAACGGTACTTTCCTCAACGGAATCATCCACATCGGCGAAAAGCAATTCGGTGGCGGAAGAGCCGGCGAAAAGGCGGCCATAGGAATTACCGAACAACTCATCAGCCTCGGGTTCGAGTCGGGGCGCATGAAAACGGGAACGCCGCCTCGCATCGACGGCCGCACGCTCGATTACGAAAAAATGGAAATCCAGGCTGGCGATGATCCCGCTGGCAGATTTTCATTTACCAAAACCCCGGAGCTGAAAAAGCAACTCAACTGTCATATTGCCTACACCAATCCGGAGGTGCACGAAATACTTAAAACAGGCTTCGAGCAATCGCCCATGTTCACCGGCCGCATTCAGGGACAAGGGCCGCGCTACTGCCCCTCCATTGAAGATAAAATCAACCGTTTTGCTGGTCGTGACCGGCACCAACTATTTGTGGAACCGGAGGGGTGGAATACTTGTGAAGTCTATGTCAACGGATTTTCGTCTTCTCTGCCCGAACAGGTGCAATACAAAGCGCTTAGGTTGATTCCGGGTTTCGAAAATGCCAAGATGTTCCGGCCCGGCTACGCCATCGAATACGACTATTTCCCGCCCGTGCAACTTGGCCTTTCGCTCGAAACGCATTTGGTAAAAAACCTGTATTTCGCCGGACAAATCAACGGCACCACAGGTTACGAAGAGGCGGGGTGTCAGGGCCTGATGGCGGGCATCAATGCCCATCTGTCCATCCGCGGCGAAGAACCATTTGTGTTGCGCCGCTCCGAGGCTTACATCGGCGTGCTCATCGACGACCTGGTTAACAAAGGTACTGATGAGCCTTATCGCATGTTCACTTCGCGCGCCGAATACCGCATCCTGCTGCGGCAGGACAATGCCGATCTGCGGCTCACGCCGCGCATCTGGCAGTTGGCAGGCGAAGCCGGACAATGGGGCGGAAATCCTTTGGAAAACTCAGAATTGGCGGAACGCCAAATAGCGGTAGAGGCCAAAAAATCAGCTGCGGATAAAATCGAAGATTTCTTCCGCGATATGAGTGTAAGCCCTGGGGAGTTGAACGGCTTTCTTGAAAAAATGGACTCCGCACCATTGCGGCAGCAGGTAAAACTTCACAGCGTGCTGTTGCGCCCCCATATCGACGTGGCAGCTCTGCGTACCGCCCTGCCTAAATTAGAACAATTCCTCGCCGGCTTTGCGGAGGAGCACCTGAACGAGGCCGGGATAAGAATGAAATACGAGGGTTACATTAAAAAGGAACAGGAGCTTGTTGACAAATTGAGCAGGCTGGAAGAGTTGCGCATCTCAGATGGTTTCGATTTTCAAAAACTAACTGCCATCTCAAAAGAAGCCCGCGAAAAGCTTTCCCGAATGAAGCCCCGCACCATCGGGCAGGCCAGCCGCATCAGTGGAGTCACCCCCGCCGATGTTTCTATTTTGCTGGTTCACATGCGGCGTTAAACACAAATTTTATTTTGAAAAAAAGAACACAAGAATTAGCGGACCTCACCAGGCTCTGTCGAAGGCTGCACAGATGGGCAGCGGTACCACCATTTCTTTTTATGTTTATTATTGGTTTAACGGGATTGCTGCTTGGCTGGAAAAAAAGCACGGACTTATTGGCAAAATCCGCGCAGGAGACATCCGCCGATTACCGCCATTGGTTGCCCCTCGATAGCCTCCAAAATATCGCAGTTAGATTCGCCAGTGACAGCTTGCATAAATCTTCGGAGATAGTGGCAGCATTTTTCAAAAACACCTAAACTTTATTGGCGGCGGGGAGCCTGATGCTGCTCTCCTTCCGCGGGTTTTTGCTTTGGGATTAATCCCAGCGTGTTCGACCCAGCTAAACCCGGACATGAAACCGCTCTTTGTCT
>CAZPHZ010000056.1:0-12466 GCA_964586035.1 uncultured Saprospiraceae bacterium | reverse complement strand
AGTTGTTAGTTGCGGCAGGTGTGGTCGCAAGGATCTTATTTGCCCCAAAATTCTCTGGTTCAACACTTTGGTCTTGGCCAGGCCAGCCGCGTGGATACCCTTGAAATAGTGTGGCCCTCCGGTGAATCCCGGCGCTTCCTGGATTTGCCCACCAATCAGATTGTTAAAATTGTTGAAGGCATGAAAGAGGTGCAATAAATTTGATGCACTGGATCTCATGCAAAGTATTATTTTGGGGAAATTCAATTTGAGATGATGTGAACTCAACATTCTCAACTCCCGTAACTTTATTGAAGCAGGTTTACAAATCAGGATTATATGATATTACCCGGCTGAAAAATCCTGTTTTGTCCATTTTCACCGACAGTATATTATGAAAAAAATCGCCCTGACAATAGTATTCATTTTTGCTGCTGTCTTTGTCTACATCACTGTCACGAAAGACAAACATTCAGTAGATGACATAAAAGAGGCCGCCAGTTCCACCACGGCCATCGAGAAGGAACGCATCATAAAGTTCTGGGAGATATATCGAAAAGCTACAGATTACCGGCTTAACGACGAATGGCAACTTGCTGCTGAAAATTACCGCAAAGCGCTGAAATTGAATGACCGGCACGAAGACGGACTTTATTATTTGGGAAATATGTACCTGGAACTTTCTGAATACAAGGAGGCAGAAAAATGCTGGGAAAAACTCGTGGAAATCAACCCGAGAAACTCGCGGGGGTTTCGCCAGCTCGCTAATATATACCTCATTAGCGACGAACTCTTTGATATAGGAAAGGCCGAAACAGCTTGCCGGGAAGCGCTCAAACTCAATAAGGAGGAGACTGGCCCCATGCTTTCATTGGGCGAAGTAATGCTAATCAAAGGGCGGATGGATGAGGCTGCCGCCGATTTCTCATCAGTGACGGGCTCTAACTTTAAAAGTATCGAAGCCTATTTTTTAGGAGGTTATGTCGCGTGGAGAAAGGGTAGGATATTGGAAGCGCGGGAACTTTTCGGCCAGGCCGTAAAGTATTCCCAACCTCACGACCATAAGGCTGCCAAAGTGATTGGGGAAGGCGACACAAAACCCGGGAAGGGATTTGGCCATGTGACTTCGAAATCTATCTTTCGCAATTACATGACCGAATTACCCGGCATTCAGCCGGAACAACTTGACTCTTCTCTGGAAAAAGCTTACCGCAAACTGGATGCCCAGTTGACAAAATTAAAAAGTAAAGTACTTTAGCGCGGGCATATCAAATTCAAATCTTTTTATTCATGAAAAACATCATAGCGTTTGCCCTGATAATGGCCGCCGCATTGTTCTTTTTTAGCTGTGCGGAAAATAAAGAGGAGCAAAAAAAGAAAGCATTAGACATCGAATACCTGCGCATCATCGGCAGGGCCTATTTGGAAGAGGACAGGTTAGAAGAAGCCGAAGAGACCTTTAACAGCCTGCTTGATTTATCGCCGGATGATGCTGCCAGTTCCGCCAACCTGGCTTTGGTTTTTCTCAAACAAAACAAGTATAAAGAAGCTGGAGATAGAATAAGTAAGGCGTTGGAAGAAGCTCCCGAAAACCCGGATATCAGGATGATTTCGGCAAAGTATTACGAATTGAACCAATTACCTGATAAGGCAATCGGCGAGTTGGAGGGTATTCTCAAAAAGAACCCTGATTTTGTGAAAGCCCTTTATACGCTCGCCGGAATGTTTGAACAAAAGGAAGGACCGGAAGCAGTAGCCAGAAGGGAAGAATACCTAAAACAGACCGTTGAAAAAGCTCCTGCTAACATTGTCCCCCGGCTCGATTACATTGGGTTGCTCATGAAAAAAGGCAGCTTTGATGAAGCGACTGCCCAGTTGGAAGAACTGCCCAAAATTTTTCCAGAATTCCCCCAGGAGGCTGCCGGTTATTACGACAAAACTATGGCAGCACTTCATGCCACAGACAATGCCTTAGCCATTAAGGCAGAAGTCACGTTCCAAAATTTTATGAAAGTAACAGCCCGCTACCAGTCTGATTTGAAAGAATTGGAAGGGCCCAATGGAAGTATTGCCGGTCTCTCCATGGTTTCAATCAGTGACTTCAACATGATGCATGCCCAAACGGATGAGTCCATTCTCGGCCGTATCCGGTTCCTCGATATTTCTTCAAATATGGGCCTGACCTCTCCGGCTGAAGATGGGGCAACGCCCGGCACCGTTGGTGGCAATTCAAGCGCCTTTGCATTGGGCGATTACGATGGGGACGGATATGTGGATGCCTATTTTAGCAGTTTTTCTTCGGAATCAAATGAATCGACCGGACGTTTGCTCAGGAACCATCGGGGGGTGTGGTTCGAGGAACAAAAAAACGAGGCAGGAATTAATCAATCAGGGCGGGAATCTGACGCCTTGTTCGGCGATTACGACAACGATGGATATCTCGACCTTTACGTGGTTAGGGACGGCCCCAATGCATTGTACAAAAACGATGGAAACGGCGCATTCTCCAATTTGGCGACCGCCGCCAAAACTGACGATGCGGAAGCTGGAGTCAAGTCGCTTTTTCTCGACGCCGACCACGACGGTGATCTCGACATCTTGGTCAACCGGACCAGTGCGAATCTGCTGTATCGCAACAATTCTGACGGAACATTCACTGAAATGGGGGCAGCTATGGGGCTTGGCATCTCCAGTTGCAACGCATCGGCTTTCGCCGATTTCGACGAAGATGGCGACCTCGATATTTTCATGGCAAAGAAAGACGGCCCTGGTGTTCTTTTTACCAATGAGCGGCACAGCAAATTCAGTGACATAACATCCGCTGCCGGAATGCAAGACTCTAAACCTGCCTCCGCCGTTAAGGCCGCCGATTACAACAACGACGGATTTACAGATTTACTGCTCCTTTCCTCAGCCTCCGGCGGCGCTGAACTTTACACTAACCGTGGCGATGGCACCTTTGAGCGTGCTGCGGCCAAATGGATGAAAGCGCTCCGGAATCTGACCGCCCTTGATGCGGCTTTTTTCGATTTTGACAACGATGGGTTCCTGGATATTATGGTGGTGGGAAAACCGAATGGGAAAGGAGGGAAAGGTGTATTGTTGTTCCACAACGATGGAAAGGGTGAATTCGAAGACGTTACCAAGTTGCTTCCTTCGAGTATTTCCTCCGGCCATCAGATCGGCGCTGCTGATTTCGACAAGGATGGAGACTTGGATGTTTTTGTTGCTGATTTAAAAGGCGAACTGCATTTGTTACAGAATGAGGGTGGCAACATTAACCACTACTTAAAACTTCAGTTGGTGGGGCTCCGCAATGGCAACAGCAAGAACAACCATTTCGGTATTGGAGCCAAGGTGGAATTGCGCGCAGGCGACCTTTATCAAATGAAAACCGTCACCAATCCAAACATCCACTTTGGACTTGGCTCGCATTTAAAGGCCGATGTCGTCCGCATACTTTGGACCAACGGCACCCCGCAAAATTTGTTCTTCCCCGGCAGCGACCAGGATTTGATAGAATCGCAGGTTTTAAAGGGTTCTTGTGCATTTCTCTATATCTGGGATGGTGAAAAATACGTGTTCTCTAAGGATATGATGTGGCGCAGTGCATTGGGCATGCCGCTTGGAATCATGGGTGCCAACACGGCCTATGCCCCGGCCGATCCGTCAAAGGAATATCTGAAAATTCCCGGAGAACAAATGAAATTGCAGAATGGTAATTACACCGTCCAAATAACGGAGGAGCTCTGGGAATCCGCCTATTTTGATAAACTCGAACTGGTTGTCCTTGACCACGCTGAGAAAGAGCAGGTTTATGTAGATGAGCGTTTTACGCTTCCACCTTACACCGATAAATACGAGTTGTTTGCCGTGGGGAAAAAATGGTACCCGGTATCTGCTACCGATGCGGCGGGCACGAATTTGCTGCCACAAATTTTGAAGAAAGACGATAATTACATATCTAATTTTCAGTTGGACGAATACCAGGGTATCACGGAAACAAGAGACCTCTTGCTCACTCCGGCACCCGGCTTACCTCCCGGCGATATGATGTTGTATTTGAATGGCTGGATTTTTCCTTCCGACGCCAGTATCAATGTGGCGATGGGCCAATCTTCCAAATTTAAAGTGATACCGCCACAACTTCAGGTAGTCAATAAGAAAGGCGAATGGGAGACGGTGATACCAAATATGGGATTCCCGATGGGCAAAGACAAAACGATGATTGTAGACCTGAGCGATATATTCTTGTCGAATGACCGGCGGGTGCGGATTCGCACCAATATGGAAATATATTGGGACGAAATTTTCTTCGCACCCAAAGCACAACCTGGAGGATTGCAGGCCACACGGTTGAAGCCAGAAAGTGCAGATTTGCACTATCGCGGCTTTTCCCAATTGTATCGCAAAGGCAGCCGGTATGGACCCCACTGGTTTGATTACAGCAAAGTTTCAAAAGGTCAAAAGTGGAGGGACCTCATCGGCAACTATACGCGTTTTGGCAAAGTGGCTCCATTGCTGACCGACGTGGACGACCAATTGGTGATTATGAATTCCGGTGATGAGATGACAGTAACTTTCGAAGCTGGAAAATTACCTCCATTGCCCAAAGGATGGAAAAGGGACTTTCTGATTTACAGCGAAGGCTGGATAAAGGATGGCGACCTCAATACCGCTCACAGTAAGACAGTGGCTCCTCTTCCTTTTCATGGCATGACACAATATCCATATGGCGAAGAGCAGGCATACCCTTCGGATAAGACGCATCGGGAATATCTTAAAAAATACAACACCCGGAAAGTGGGCATCAGGCAATTCAGGCGGGAAGTGATGGATTTCGAGGAATAGGGTATCAATGCCACAAGAAAAGCCCGGCGGAATCTTGCCGGGCTTTTCTTCTTATTAAGATGCGGAATTAATATAAAAAATTGCATGCGTGATGGAATTGACGATGCTGACGACGACTGCCAGCAGTACCGCCCACCAAAAATTCTTGATTTTCAAGCCTTTCAAGAAGTAGTCGGTGACCATCAGAACGATGGCATCTACGACAAAACTGAAAAGGCCCAACGTAATCCATCGGAGGGGAGTAGAAATCCAGTCCAGAAATGAACCTAAGGTGGCATTCAACAAGGCGAGCACCAGCCCGATAATTATGGCGTGTGAAAAATCGGACACTTCAACGCCTCGTAGAACTTTTGCGCCCAGCCAAACTGCAATGGCATTGATGATGATGGTTAGAAGAAAATCCATATTGCGTCAGTTTTATGATTGGTTTTGAAATGCACTATTAACAGCTCACTGGTTTTTCACCTCTTTCACCGTCTCTTCAAGACTTTGAAGTTTTCGTTTTAACTGTTCATTTTCGAGATAAAGCTCTTCCACTTTGTTGGATTTGAAATCGAGTTCCTCACGGAGCTGCCTGTTTTCAGCTTCCAAAGCCTCCAAATTGCCCGCAGGTGATTGATTGATGGATTTTACTTTTGGAGATGTAGAAGATGGTTTTTCACTTTTTTGCTCGATACCGAGAAAATCAGCAATATTCTTGAGCCCATCCTGCCCATTGTAATACGACGCGCCGAGGTACGCAACCGGTATTACAAATAGCATGACGATGAAAAAGCGTGTAAATCCTGTTACTCTAAGCGGTCTTTTTGACATGGTAGGTAATAATTAGTTGAGTAGGAAGTCAAATATAGGTGACTGGGAAAAATGGCCGATGGGTTCTTCTACATAGTTAGGAAAAATACAGATAAAATGAATCCTTGCCCATTCAAAAACCAATTTTGATAATTTTGCATTTTATCATTCAATACAAACTCTATCTAAGCATGAACAACAAAATATTACTCTGGGTATTTGCCGGATTACTGGTTGTATTTGGTCTTTCGAAAGTATTTTCCGGAAAAAGTGGGCGCAGCTTCGATCCGGATATCATTATTGTGGACAGCACGAAAGTATCAGCGGTGACCTTGCATCCGAAGGCTGACAGCCTATCTGAGGTAAAACTCATCAATGGGGAAAGTGGATGGATAGTTTCGAAGGCGGGCAAATCTTACCCGGCTGATGGGGAGACTATGCAACAGTTATTCGCCAACCTCAGCAAGGTGACCACCTCTCGCATCGCCGCTAAAAGCAGAGAAAAATGGGCCGGATTCGAGTTAGAAGATACACAGGCTTCGCATGTGGAAGTTTTCGGAGGCAGCAGTAAATTGGCGGATTTTTTCGTGGGAAAATTTACCGTCAACCAGCAAGCACGTCAAATAACCTCCTATTTCCGAGTTGCTGGTGATGATGCTGTCTATGCGGTGGAGGGAATGGCCGGTATGATGTTGGGTCAGGGCATGGATGCCTACCGCGATAAGCATGTACTGAATTTTGATTTGCACCACATCGCGGAACTGCAATACGATGGAGACCAGCCAGCCACCGTGACAAATAATGGAGATTCCTGGCTCCTGGATGGAAGCGAACCATTAGATTCGGCCAAAGTCAGAGATTTTCTCATGAACCTGAGCCGCATGTCGGGCGATGAATTTGCCCACGACTTCGACCCTGTGCTTCTAAGTGGCAACTTGCTCAAAACTCTTACGCTGAGCGGCCCATCTCTACCGGCTCCCATTGTGGTAAAATGTTGGCGGGATACAACAAGGCCTAAGCCATTCGTTATTCAATCGAGTCAATTCCCGTTGTCTTATTTTGCGAGTGATTCCACTCGTTTGTTCAAAAGGATTTTTAAGCCGGTGTCTGAATGGTAAAACTATCAAAAGCCGTCCTTCCGCTGATTCTTGCATTCTTCTGGGGCTCGGTGCTTTCTGCCCAGATAGGTTTGAGCAGTTCGTATAAATGGATGCAAGCGCCCAATTGGGGAGATTATTATCAGAATGAACTGGGAAATAATCCCTATCCATTGGCAGGCTGGGATTTTGGAATTGATTATTGGTTTCGTTTAAAAAGCAAGCGGGTGGAGTTCCTCCCCGAAGCGAGTTTTATAAAGCAAGATTATTTCTTCGGCGATGGGTGGTCCAAGTATAGATTTTACAATCTTGCATTGAATGTCAACCTATATCCCTTTGACTTCGACGGCGACTGCAATTGTCCGACCTGGTCCAAAGACGGCAGTTTTTTTTCAAAAGGATTTTTTATTCAACTCTCACCGGGTATATCCTGGTTGAAGAATGAATTCAAGAATGAACCATTGATACTTATTAATGACGAGAGGGTTGCATTTTTTATTCGAGCAGGTATTGGGCTCGATATCGGTGTGACGGATTTTCTCACCGTTTCACCCCTTGCAAGATTTAGTTTTGCACCTGGGGTTGACTGGCCATCCCCTGTTGAAAGCATTCGCAGTTCTATATTCCAGACTGAAATAGGGGTCAGGCTGGGATTCCGGCTGGAGGAGTTGGGGAAATAATTGTTTACAAGGTTTTCTCTTCACGGATTGGTCATAATTCAACGGTTGATAAAAATTCAGCGAATAGATGCCTGTGAACCAAAAAATCATACCTTTGCGCCGCTGTAACTGATTTTCGTAATCACTAACGGCTGAAAATTCAAATGTAGCGGGTATTCCATGGCGGCTCAGGTCAGCTTTTTTTAAGAAATTGGAATACCCAATGGTGTTACAGCAGGCATGATGAATTTTCGCACAATTTAATTGAAAGAATGGCTGTCTACTTAACCAGCGACAAGAAAGAAGAAATCTTTAAAGAGTACGGTGGAGATTCAAAAAACACCGGCTCAACCGAAGCTCAAGTTGCTCTATTTTCTTACAGGATTAAGAAATTATCTGAGCACCTTCACATGTACAAGAAAGACCACGTCACACGCCGCAGCCTGCTGACTATGGTCGGTAAAAGAAAACGGCTTCTCGAATACCTTCAGAAAAAGGATATTACCAAATACAGGGAATTGATAAGTAAATTAGGTATTCGGGGTTAAATTGCGAACAGAAAAAGTGTTCCGCGCCACGGAACACTTTTTCGCGTTTACCGTTTTGCCAAGTGACACTTTCGACAAGACACTCGTCCTTCCAAACTTCCCTTTTTTATTAAAGGTGCCTTTGGGCTTGCTTAATAAAAGGCTTGATTGATAGATGGTGATTTTTTGAAGTGATGAAAGCAAGCCGGCGAGCCATAACAAAGTTATACAGAGTCCTTAATTATAAACCCAGGTTCTAAAAAGTTTAGAACCGTCAATTTATTCAACTAATGGGTAAGCAAATTCCAAATACCGTCTCTTTTAATCTACCCGATGGGAGAGAGGTAACAATTGAAACCGGCAAACTAGCCACCCAAGCCGATGGTTCTGTGGTGGTGCGGGTCGGTAAAACGATGCTTTTTGCATCCGTTGTAGCAGCTAAAAGAATTAGAGAAGGCCAGAGCTTCTTCCCACTTTCAGTGGATTATCAAGAGAAGTTCGCAAGTGCCGGCCGCATCCCCGGCAATTTTTTCCGTCGCGAAACAAAACTTTCAGATTATGAAATACTGACATCCCGGTTAGTGGACAGGGCCATCCGGCCATTGTTCCCCGATGGATTTATGGAAGACACACAGGTTATCATCAACCTTATGTCCGGAGAGTTGGAAGAGTTGCCAGATGCCTATGCTGCGCTTGCAGCTTCGGCTGCATTATCTCTTTCGGAAATTCCTTGGGCCGGGCCTATCTCGGAAGTTAGAGTAGCCAAAATAAATGGGGAGTACCTCATCAACCCGGGACGGACTGCCTGCGAGGAAGCGGAACTCAACCTCATCGTGGCCGCTGATTCCAAGAATATTATGATGGTGGAAGGCGAAGGAAAAGAATGTAACGAAAAGGATGTTATAGAAGCCATTCGCACCGCACACGAAGCAATAAAAGTTCAATGCCAGGCCCAACTTGACCTCATTAAAGAGGTGGGAGGAAAAGCAGGTGTAAAACGTGAACTCGAAGCCATTCCCGAAGATGAGGAGTTGGAAGCCAGTATTGCCAAACTCGCCAAAGAGGGCCTTTACAAAGTGGCTAAAGGTGGACTTTCAAAAGGCGATCGCAAGCAGGGTTTTGAAGAAATCAAAGAAAAGGTTGTCGAAACTCTGACCACCGAGAAAGGCGAGGAGTACATGGAGGAAAACGAGAAAATGGTCAGCCGTTATTTTGACAAACTGAAGAAAAATGTCGTTCGCACGATGGTCCTTGATGAAGGAGTCCGTCTCGATGGCCGCACACCAGTTGACATTCGCCCGATTTGGTGCGAAGTGGATTACCTGCCTTCTCCCCACGGCTCCGCCATTTTTACACGGGGAGAAACTCAATCGTTGACTTCGGTCACTTTAGGGACCAAGTTGGATACCCAGATGATTGACAACGCAATGTTGCAGTATTACGAGAAATTCATTCTTCACTATAATTTCCCTGCTTTTTCCGTGGGTGAAACGAAACCATTGCGGGCACCGAGCCGCCGCGAGGTGGGTCACGCCAATTTGGCTGGCCGGTCGATAAAACAGGTGTTACCTGATGAATTTCCATATACCGTGCGCGTTGTTTCCGATATTTTGGAGAGCAATGGTTCCTCCTCAATGGCTACTGTTTGCGCCGGCTCGCTGGCGTTGATGGATGCAGGTGTTAAAACCAAGTCACCTATTTCGGGCATTGCTATGGGGATGATTTCTGAAGACGGCAAAGCAGCTATTTTGAGCGACATACTCGGTGACGAAGATGCCCTCGGTGATATGGACTTTAAAGTCACCGGTACCAAAAACGGCATTTGCGGTTGCCAGATGGACATCAAAATCGACGGGCTTTCTTATGAGCTCCTCGAGCAAGCACTCATGCAAGCCAAAGATGGCCGCATGCACATTCTTGGAGAAATGAATAAAGTGCAACCAGAGCCACGCGAAGATTTCAAACCACATGCTCCACGTATGGTGGAATTGCGTATAGACAAGAGTTTTATTGGTGCCGTTATAGGGCCGGGCGGTAAAATCATCCAGGAACTGCAAAGCACGACCAATACCATCATCAATATCGAAGAAGTGGGCGAGGAAGGCATTGTCACCATTGCCAGCCCGGATAAGGAGAGCATCGATTCCGCTGTGAGCCGCATTAAGGAGATTACTTTCATGCCGTCTGTTGGTGATGTTTTCGATTCCGTTGTGAAAACCGTTATGCCCTATGGTGTTTTTGTTGAATTCAATGGCAAAAGCGGCCTCCTTCACGTGACGGAGATGTCGTATTCCCGGATAGATCGCGTTGAAGATGTCTTCAAAGAGGGCGATGCCGTGAAAGTGAAACTCGTCGGTGTCGATAAAAAGACCGGAAAATTCCGGCTTTCGAGTAAGGCGCTGCTGCCACGTCCCGAAGGGGCAGAGGATGACCGGCATAGAGATAATCGTGGAGATCGCGGAGGGTACCGCGGTGGAGGAAACCGGCGCGGTGGCGGAAATTACAGAGGCGGTGGAAACAACCGCAACAGAGACTAAGACTTATAAATTATCAGATATTTTACAGGCTGCTCCGAATCTACGGGGCAGCCTGTTTCTTTTTGGGGAGCTGTGGAAAAGTTATTTTACATGAACCGAAATGCCACCGGGCATTTTCAATAATTCCTTGCGGATCGAACGAGGGATACATTTCGCTCAAAATCGTAAAGGATGGTTCGGCGGATATCGTAATATGCCAGCCAATAGGCTTTAAGGGCATTCATGTACCCGCGTCGGGCACCTTCCTTTTCTGACACGGCGACGTTCAAATCGAGAATGTCGTATTTTCCAATGTAATACCTGTTGCGTGTCATTTCTTCCCGCTTCATAGAAATTTCGTAAGCCCTCAGGGACAAAGCCGTTTTGCTTTTCAGCAACTCGAATTGCTTCACTTTTAATAAAATTTCCTGTTCGAAATTCACCCGGTCTTGTTCCACATTCATCTGCGTCAGGTCACGGTTGGACACGGCCGTTTCGAGCCGGGAGCGGGCTTTGCCCCAATCGAAAATTGGAATTTCAAAGCCCAGCTGAAATGTTTCGTTATCCAATGGGTCTTTGTAAGAATTGGAGACCTTGTCTCCCGTTTGTGATAAACTGAAAACGCCATACATATCCATTTGCAACCCGCTGTTAGCCTTGGCACGGGCAACTGCCTCGTCGGCTTCTTTTAGTTTTCTTTCAAATGTAATCATATCGCTGCGGTTTTCTTTGGCGTGGGCCAACGCCTTTTTGGCGTCGAGTTCAAACTCAGGAATATTGGTGGGGGGCGTCAGTTTAAAATTGACGGCTTTCTTTATGCCGAGGTAATTGCGGAGTCGCTCAGTTCCGGTTTGAAGGGCGAGGAGGGCTTCCTGCATGGCGGCATCGGCATTCATCGCCGATAGTTCCACTTGCAGCAACTCGGTCTCGGCAATGCGACCTGCGCCGAACCTGCCCCGCGATATACTGAGCAGAGTATCGGCATTGGCCTTGTCGCGGGTGGAAGCCTGCAGGTCGAGCTGTGAAATGAAGACATCGAAGAAATACTGGGCTGCCTGGTAGGCGATGCCCTCCATTTCTTCAGCGAACTGACGGGTGGCTTCCTGGTAACGCAGGGGTTCGATTTTCTGGTTCCATTTCATTTGGTTAAAACCAAAAATGGGTTGGGTGAATCCAATGGATACCGGTGTACTAAAATAGCTGGTAATATTATCGGCTTGTTCCCGGAAAATATCCAGCCGCTGGAGGCCTGTGCTCGCGAAAATGGTGCCGCCCGTGGGCACGATGCTCTGGCTTAACGATAGTCCAACCCTGTTGCGCATTTGTGCCCTTTGCAGAAAAACATCTGTGCCGTCGGGCAAGGTGATGATATCGATAGAGCGATTGAGATCTGGCAGTTCTCCACTAAAAGAGATGGCGGGCCGGAAGTCGGCCAGAATGGACTGAAATGCCCAATAGCGGTTTTTCATCCGCGTTTCAGCGAGTAGTACGTCGGGGGCATCGCTCTGAGCAAGGGCCACGATTTCGGGCAGACTGAGCCGGAGTGTGTCATCTTGAGCAGTACTTAAAAATCGGATTGAAAAAAGGAAAATCAGCGTAATAATGATTCTATGGGTCATACCGGTGGAATTTTTTGGTCTTGATTTAATCTGTTCTCAACGCCTTTATTGGATCCTCTTTGGCCGCCTTCTGTGCGGGAAACAATCCGAAGACAAGTCCCACAGTGGCAGCTACGCCAAATGAGAGTAAGATGGACCACGCCGTCACAATGGTGGGTATTTCAGCAGAGGACGCAATGGTATGGGCTGCTACCACGCCCAGCACCACGCCTATCAATCCGCCCAGAAGGCTGATGAAAATGGCCTCGAAGAGGAATTGAAGAATGATGTCGGTCTGAGTGGCACCCAGTGACCGGCGGATGCCGATTTCCTTAATGCGCTCAAGTACTGAGGCCAGCATGATATTCATGATGCCGATACCTCCGACGAGGAGGGAGATGCCGGCAATGACGGCGAGAACAAAATTGAACGTATCCTGCGTTTTCT
>CAZPHZ010000055.1:0-12486 GCA_964586035.1 uncultured Saprospiraceae bacterium | reverse complement strand
CATGCTTTTTGGAAAGCTCCAGGGAGGGTTGGCAATATCTGTTGTCATTGTCGGCGCATTGCTCGCTGCATCAACCGGGATCGTGGGCGCTACCGTGGTCACCATGGGATTCATCAGTTTGCCGACGATGCTTAAACGTGGGTATTCACCCGAACTTGCGACGGGGGCCATCGCAGCTTCCGGCACATTGGGTCAAATCATCCCTCCCTCCGTCGTGCTCGTCTTATTGGGCAGTATCATGAACATCAACATTGGCGACCTGTTCGCCGGGGCTCTTTTACCGGGTCTGTTGCTGGTTGGTGCATATTTGATTTACATCGCCGTTTACACCACACTGAGGCCTGAAGTGGCACCGAGGATTCCGGCGAAAGAACATCAAAAGTTTATGGCGGGAGGCTTTTTCAAGAAAATTGTATCTGCATTCCTGCTACCGCTCATATTGATTTTGGCAGTGTTGGGCTCTATTTTTTTGGGGTGGGCCACTTCCACTGAGGCAGCTGCCGTGGGGGCTTTTGGCGCTTCATTGATGACCGTGGGACAGGGGAAATTCAAATTGCCCGTGCTAAAATCCGTGATGCGGGAGACGACCCTTCTCACCTGTATGGTTTTCGTCATACTTTTGGGAGCCACGACTTTTTCGCTCGTGTTTCGCGAGTTGGGTGGCGACACCTATTTAGTCAGACTTATTGAAACCTCTCATATGTCGCCCTCGATGTTTCTGTTTGTGGTCATGCTCATTATGTTCATCGCCGGATTTTTCATTGATTTCATTGAAATTATTTTCATAATTGTACCGGTTGTCGTACCCGTTTTTATCCGATACGACATTGACCTGATTTGGCTGGGTATTCTCATCGGTGTGAACCTCCAAACTTCGTTTCTCACGCCCCCATTTGGTTTTTCATTGTTCTATTTAAAAGGGGTTGCTCCATCATCAATCACCACCGGGCATCTCTATCGAGGCATTGTCCCATTTGTGGTGATACAAGTACTTATGTTGGCCCTCCTCGTGCTTTTTCCGGAGACCGTACATTGGAGCATTGCCTTATTTCATTTCGGTAATTGAGCTGCAAGCCAATGATAAAATTGAGAGATTCCGCACAAAATGTGAATCTTTGCCTTAATTTTACTGCGTTATCACATCAATAGAGTCTCACCCATTTTCAAATTGAATTATTAAGGCGGTTAATTATGGTGTAGCATTAATATTTTGAGATTTAGTAGATCCGTATAGAGAGGTATTGTGGCGGTTATTACGGTACAGTTATTGACCCGGTGGATCGAGCTTTTGGCTCACCATGCCTTTAATTTTCCAGAAACTACACAGGGAGGTAATTTTGCAATTCCTCGCAAGCCCGTCATTCGTGCTTCCTGAGGTTAATGTTGTTAATCCCCGACTTGGGATAAAGAATCATGTAGTTAATGCCAAAGAAGTTCCCTCATTTTAAACAATCGCAATCCAGTGAATGCGGTGCCACCTGTCTGAAAATGATAGCCAGGTATTACGGCCGCTTGTTCAGTGTGGAGCATTTGTTGTCGCTGAGTCACCAACGTGAGAATGGCGTCAGCCTGTTGGGCATCAGTGAAGCTGCGGAACATATCGGCTTCCATACTGTTGGGGCTAAGATGACCTTTTCCAGGCTTATCGACGATATACCGCTGCCGGGAATCGCACATTGGGAGGGGAATCATTTCATTGTGGTAGTGGAGGCTAATGCAAAGAACGTGACCATTGCCGATCCCGATGCCAGTGCTGTGGTCACCATCCCCAAAGCTCGTTTCCTGGAAGGGTGGACAGGAAGCCCGGATGATGAGAATAAAGACGGCGTGATATTGTTGTTGGAACCAGAGGACTCTTTTTTTTCGGAGGAAGAAAATACCCTTCCGCAAAAGTCTCACGGCGAAATATCAATATGGAAAAGGTTCTTCGCTCACCGGCTCTTATCGAGACTGTTGATAGCCGTTATTTTACTGAGCGCCATAATGGCGTTTGTTTTCCCCTTTCTTTTGGAAACCATTGTGGACGAAGGAATTGAAAACCAGGATGGCCGTCTTTTGGGAATCATCATATTCATCTGGGCCACCTTCTTCCTTTGCCAAATCGGGCTTGATTTCCTTCGGCATTTTATCCTCTTTCACATTGGCAATCGCCTCAACATACGGCTGGTTTCGGAATTTATGATCAAGATTCTGAAATTGCCGATGCGGTTTTTTCTGTCCCGTCGTCCCGACGATGTAATGCAGGTGATTTACGACAATCCGAGGACACAGCAATTCCTTACCAACGACCTCATATCCGCAGCCTTTTCCACGCTTTTGTTCCTCGTATTTTCCATCATCTTTGCACTTTTTAGCTGGCCTGTATTTTTCACTTTCATAATTGCTTCTGTATTACAGGGCGTGTTCATTCTTTATTTCTTGAATAGAAGAAAAACACTGAACTACGACCGTCATAATTTGGCTGCTGACCATTTCAGCAAACTAACAGACCTCATCAAAGGGGTAAGGGATATTAGGCTGAACAACGCCACCAAAACAAGGCGATGGATTTGGGAACGCTCAGAAGCGAGGCTGTATTCTGCCTCCAAAAAGTGGGCTGTCTCCAACGAGATTTCCCTGCGCGGCCCGTTTTACATTGGCGAGTTGCGGAACCTCATCATCATCTACCTGGCAGCCCGCGCAAGTATTGAGGGCAGCATGCCAGTAGGCGTAATGGTGGCCATCATTTTTATTATTTTCCAACTTGGAAATCCATTGAGGCAGCTTGTAGATTTCTTATTGGGGTACCAGGAAGCGCGGCAGACGCTCAGCCGCATGAACGACATTTCTGGCATTTATGATGGCACCCCGCCGGGAGCGTTGGACGAGCTTCCCGAAGATGGAGATATTGAAGGCATTGGATTGAGTTTTCGATACGATGGGGAATATTCACCCTGGGTAATTCGCAACCTCGATTTCCAAATAAAAAAAGGCATGGTCACAGCCATCATCGGCCCGAGTGGCTCTGGCAAAACCACCTTGCTGAACCTCCTGCTCGGCATGTTTCAACCAGAAGAAGGCGTCCTCAAATTGGGGGGCGTTTCTCTGAATGACATCATGGAAAAAGTCTGGTTGGAACGCTGTGGAGTAGTGCCACAGGACGGCTACATCTTTCACGATACAATCGCTCGAAACATTGCTCTTTCGGGTGAAACGATAAACAGCAAGCGTCTTTTAGAGGCTGCCCGCATCGCTAATGTTCTGCCATTTATGGAAAGATTCAGGGATGGATTCAGCACCATAATCGGTGAGGGAGGAATAGGGCTGAGCAAAGGACAGCGCCAGAGCATCCTCATCGCCAGAGCCGTTTATAAAGACCCCGATTATCTTTTTCTCGACGAAGCAACGAACGACCTAGATGCAGAAAATGAGCGCATAGTTTTACAAAATATTAGGGAAGCATTTAAAGAGAAAACCATCGTCATCATTGCCAGTCGTATGAATATGTTGTTAGATAAAGACGTCCTGATACCGCTGTCCATCCAGAATTTGCGCCCGAACGAAGATGCCCGGAGATTTGGCGGACCAAAAGGAGGTAATGGGGATGCAGGTCCCCCGGATTTCGAGCGGTGGTTCCCCGGTAAGGGAAAAGAAAATGCGAGCTAAACGCCGTGGAAAATGGAGAAACAATACAATGAATATCTGAGCACGGAAGTGCGTGAGATTCTCGGCAAAGCGCCGAGAAGGATTTGGCTTTTGGGGACTACCATTATTTCGGTTGTGATAGTAGTTTTTGCAATGGCCGGGTTTCTCATCAATTATCCCGAAACGGTGAAAGGAGAACTGCTACTTACCACACTCGACCCACCGGTACCTGTCATTTCACCTCGAACGGGCTACCTTTCGGAGGTGCGGGCGAAAGAGGGAGCAACAGTGGAGAAAGACGTAATATTGGCAATATTCGACGCCACTGCCGACGTAGAGGACGTGCTGCAATTGGAACGGGATGTGGACAAGCTAAGTGAGTTCGACCTCGAATCGCTGCGGTCTTACCAGCCAAATGTGAAGCTCAATGTGGGCGAAATTTCCATTGCCTACACCAATTTTGTCAGCGCATTTCAATACCTGCCTTTTTCTCTCAGCGGAAAGACAGATATGGCTGCAATACACAATTTAGAGCAGCACATTTCGCAAATAAACGAGTCCATCAAATCAATGGACGAGAGAAGGCAAAAGTCGGAGAAAGATATCGAAGCATTGAACAAGGATCAAAAGGCCCAAGCCTGGCGTTATGCTCATACAATGGACGAAAATGACGCACCTATCATTCTGGAGACCAATAGGAAGGTAAGTGAAAAGGTGAGTGAAAAGGAGCAGTTGGAGATAGGCATAGCTGGTAAAAAGGAGGAGGTTTTATCAACAAAAGCAAAGATACTTGCACTGCGGTTAAAACAGCAGTCAGGAGTGAAAGACAAGATTTTTCAGTTGAGACAAAATTTGACCAACCTCAGGGCAAAAATCCGGGAGTGGAAGGACGAGTACCTTGTTACTGCCCCGGCTGCCGGGAAAGTTTCTTTTTATTCGGGCTTCACTGAGCGGCAATACAATAAAAAAGGTGACGAATTGATGGTCATCATTCCAGACAGCCCCGGCAACAAATTCATCGGTCAGGTGCGCCTTCCGGCCAAAGGAAGCGGGAAAGTGCAGAAAGGTCAGAAAGTTAATATCAAGTTCGACCGGTATCCTTTCCAGGAATTCGGCACCATCGGAGGAAAGGTCAGCAAGATATTTCCGTTGCCCAAGGGGGATGCCTACTTCGTAGAAGTGGAGTTGGTGGAAGGGCTCAAAACCAGTCATGGAACAGAAATAGAGTTCCAACAACAGATGAAAGGCCGTGCCGAGATAACGACAGCCGAAAAAAAATTCATCTCCCACCTTTTTCAAAAAATAAGGAAATATTAATACCGGGAGATTTTACAAGTCGCTGACCTTTAACCGCATGTAGCTTATCCACAGAAAAATGCAAATGAATACCGTCGATGATAGCGCCGCTTCGTTCGAGGTGAGGAAGAGGCTGAAATCATTCTCTTTAAGAAATCCTTCGGCCAGTTTAGCAAATGGCACCGGGCATAAATCTTCAAAGGAATTTAGTGGGTAGAAGTGCATGCTTTTGTTTTTCAAAAATCGAAAATGCACGGCCCATCGGAGCACTGGCTCCAAAAACATAGAGTATCCCAGGAATACGAATAGCGCGATACCCGTCCTCTTCACCAACACACCAACCAGCAGGCCGAAGCTCATGTAGCCAACAGACATGAGAAAATACCGCGGAATGATGTCCCATTCCTTGAAGACGGTTGTCAGGTAGATAATGTCTGTGTTGAGGCTGCCAATTACGAGGGCGCATAGCGTGTAATACGCAGTGGCAGCCGCACTGATGGAAATAATGAATAACAATTTGCTCCGGAAGAACTCTCCGCGATGGAGGCCCGTGATAATGTTTTGCCGCAGGGTACGGTTTGCATGCTCGTTTGTAATGGACAACACTGCCATGAAGCCTAAAATGAAAAAGATGAGCCAGTTGCCGGTATATCCGAGCCAGTTCCATACTGTTGGGAACTCGAAAAAAACTTTTTGAGGGTCGAAGGGCATACCTTCCTCAAATTTAATTTTCTTCCCTATCATCAGCACCGCCGGCAGCAGCAGCACGTATGAACCAATGAGGATTTTAAACAGCGTGTACGCCCGCTGTTTTTTCCATTCTAACTGAAGTAGGTGGAACATAGATGGTTTTAATTGTCTTTACTTGTTGATGTGATTTCAAGAAACTCGGCTTCCAGGCTTTTTGGCCGCAATGCTAAATGCGTGAGGACGATGCCGTTGCGAAAAGCCAGGTCGTTGAGAGCTGCTGGATCGGTGCCTTCTTGAACATAAAGTATAAGATGCCGGTTTTTCTCTTCTATTTTTCGCACACCGTTGGCGGAGACCAACAACTCCCTCAGCCTGGTCAGGTCGGCAGCGCCGATGTCCAACTGGCGGTCTTTGTTTAGAATAGAGCCGACTTCTCCAGTAGCGAGGAGCCTTCCTTTTTTTATAATGGATACATGGCTGCAAACTTTCTCCACTTCGTCAAGAATATGGCTGGCCATGATGATGGTTTTGCCCTCTCCTGCGATGCGCTGTACCACCTCCCGCACCTCGGCGATACCTTGTGGGTCGAGGCCGTTTGTAGGCTCATCAAAGAGCAATACTTCGGGGTCACCGATCATGGCGGCGCCAATGGCGAGCCGCTGTTTCATGCCGAAAGAAAAGGTTCGGAAACGAGAGTGTTTGCGTTCGGCGAGGTTGACGAGTTCAAGGGTCTCATCAATGCGCGGAGCCTTGATTTTTTTTATATGAGCCACAATTTTCAGATTCTCATCAGCGCTCATATACGGGTAAAAATTCGGGGTTTCGAGAAGTGCACCCAGGTGCATCCTTTCGTCTTTTCCGTATTGGTTGCCGAACCAGGTGTAGCTCCCTTGGTTGGCCTTGATAATGCCGAGGATGATGCCGAGGGTGGTGGTCTTGCCACTGCCGTTCGGCCCTAAAATTCCAAATACATTGCCTTTGTTTACCTGCAACGATAGGTCGTTTACCGCCGTAAGGGAGCCGTATTTTTTAGTCAGATTGCGGATGTCGAGTATAGGCATGGATTTGTTTTCGTAAAAATATGAGATATTGTCAAGGGTATAATGTTACTGCGAACGGTCCAAAGAAAGCATCTTTCAATTCACAATCTCTTTTTTCATAGAGTAAATGGCGGGAAACTTGGACGAGCGGCGTGTTACCCCGGTGGCAATTTTTACTACCTTTGGCTGGCAAAAATATCATCATATTATGCTCGACAAAATCATGCAATCCATTCAGCAGGCTGGCGATACCATCAGGGAGCAGGCCTCGGCACTGGGTGATGCCGCCAAATCGAAAGGCTACCAAATCATCGATCAATGGGTATCGATTCTTCCCCAGCTCGAAGAATATGGGTTTGAGCCCGGGTATTTTTCCGTTTCTGTTTCTATCAATCCCACGCTCGAAGTGGAAATGAGAGCCGACCCAAAAGATTTTCCACAGGAACGCATCCAGACCATTCTTGATAAGAGCAAAGGGAGTACGCCTATCCATTTGGTATTTTCCACCATTAAAACAGCCTACCTTCTGCATAAAAAATCAAAGTTGGTTTTTGGCGACCCACTTTCCGTTCGCATTACGGTGAAACTTTCTCCCGAAATTAAGGTGGCCTATGGAAAGCCACTTTGGGACTGAACCAGATTCCATTGATAATCACAAAGCTATTTTATGAAAATTGTGAAGCTCTTACTTTCATTGGCCCTTACGCTCGGGCTCATTTTCTTGCTAGACCGGCCTCAAAAAGTGTCTGGGAACGATGTTCCTCCTCTCGGGCATTTTTTTAGCCCATTTTCAGGGTTTTGGCAAAATGCCGAATCCCTGGAGCATTTCACCTCCACGCACCTCGACCTGCCGGGTGTGAAAGGCAAGGTCAGCGTTCGTTTCGATGAACGGATGGTGCCACACATTTTTGCTGAAAATTTGGGAGACGCCGTATTTGCCCAAGGCTATATCACTGCCATGTTTCGTTTATGGCAAATGGATATGGTCTCCCGGTTATCGGGTGGCAGGCTCTCCGAAGTTCTCGGTGAACGGCTACTCGATAAAGACAAGCTGCAACGCCGCCGTGGCATGGTATACGGCGCCATGAACGCCGTGAAGGGATGGCAGGAATCACCAAAAAACTTTGCGCTTATTCAGGCATATACCGAAGGTGTCAATACCTATATGTGGGACATGGCCCCGGCTGATTATCCGTTGGAATTCAAACTGCTCAATTACAAGCCCCAGCGTTGGTCTGTTTTAAAATCGGCACTTGTCAAAAAATACATGGACCAAACACTTTGCTCCGGCGAAGACGACCTCGAATCCACCAATGCCCTCATGGTTTTTGGGCAGGAGGTATTCGACAAGCTTTATCCGGAATACAACCCCAAACAGACCCCAGTCATACCTGCCGGTACCAAATGGGATTTCCCACCCATGCCCGTTGCGTCTCCGGCCCCGGTCCAGGAGGGTGTGGGCATGTTCAAACAAAAGCTGGCGCCGAAAGTAAGAGAACTGGTGGGAAGCAATAATTGGGCGGTCTCGGGATCGAAGACGAAGTCTGGCAATCCCATACTTTGCAACGACCCGCATTTGCAACTCACGTTGCCATCTATTTGGTTCGAAATACAAATCCATACCCCCGAATTCAATGCCTACGGCGTCTCCATTCCCGGCATTCCCGGCATCCTCATCGGGTTTAACGAGCATACCGCCTGGGGCGAAACCAACGTGGGGCAGGACGTGTCGGACTGGTACAAAATCAATTGGACAGATGCTGCACAAACTTCGTATTCGTGGGACGGCGGGGTAAAACAGGCAGCGCTCGTGGTGGATACCTTTCAAGTAAAAGGACGTTCGCAGCCGGTGCTCGACACTGTGAGGTGGACAGCTTGGGGGCCAGTGGTTTATGACGATCCCGTGAACCCGATGGCTGGCCTTGCTCTACGGTGGATTGCCCATGACGTTCCAAATGCCAAAGATGTAGCTACTTTTTTGGGACTTGATAGCGGGCGGAATTACGACGACTATCGCGAAACTCTGAGGTTTTTCGACTTTCCGGCGCAAAACTTTGTCTTCGCTTCCAACGACGGTGACATTGCCATTACCGCCAATGGAAAATTTCCCCTGAAGAAAAAGGAGCAAGGCCGGTTTGTGCAAGACGGCAGCTATTCTGCCAATGCATGGAAGGGTTTCATCCCTCACGACCAGGTGCCATCCATCAAGAATCCTGCACGGGGCTTCGTGGCATCCACCAATCAGCATACGACCGACACCACATACCCTTATTATTACAATGCCATGTCGTTCGATGATTTCCGGGGTCGTTACCTCGTGGGTCAACTTTCGAAGATGAAGGACATCACCCCCGAAGACATGAAGCGCTTGCAAAATAGCAATTATAGCATTCAGGCTGCAGAGGGGCTGCCTGCCATGATTTCATTGGCAGATACATCGGCCATGACCGGCCAGGAATTATCCATTTTAAATAAAATGAAGAGCTGGGATTTTAAGTTCGCTGCCGAAAAAACAGAACCCGTTATATTCCTCGACTGGTGGAACCGGGTCTATCGGGGAACCTTTGACGAGGTTTATGCCTGGCGTGATTCCATTCCCATGCTCATGCCTGAGGCCTGGCGTCTGATTGATTTCTTGGCCAACGCTCCCGGCGATGAAATATTCGACGACAAAAACACGCCCGAATTAGAGACGGCAAGGGAAATTGTTACCACAGCTTTTTCGGCTACCGTAAAAAAGCTGGCCGGAGACTTAGATGACCCCGATTTCAATTGGGCCCATAAAAAGAAAACTTCCATCATGCACCTGGGGCAAATTCCCGCATTTTCAGCAACCGATCTCGATGTGGGAGGATACAGGCAGGCCCTGAATGCCATTTCGGAAACGCATGGCCCTTCCTGGCGCATGGTAGTGGAGTTAGGCAAAGAGGTAAAGGGGTGGGGCGTATTTCCCGGAGGGCAGTCGGGTAATCCGGGAAGTCCGTATTACATGACTGGTATAGAGAAATGGATGAATGGGGATTACAACGATTTGTTTTTTATGAAAAATGAGGATGATGACCGCCAGCCGGTCAAATGTTCCATTGATATTAATTGAAAAACGGCTCACTTTTATTTAAATATGTCAGCATGAGAAATATCTTTTTTCAAATAATTGCCACAATCCTCCTCGGTTATCTGGCTCATTTAGTTCTTCCATTTTGGGGAATGGCCGTGGCGGCATTCTTCGTGGCGCTTTGGTTCAAATACAACAACAGCGGCAGCAGTTTTCTCGCGGGCTTTCTGGGAGCCTTTCTGTTATGGGGGGGCTACGCATTGTTTTTAAACAATGGAAATGACGGCCAGCTTTCGGAGAAACTCGGAGAATTGTTCAAAGTGGACGGCGGATATCTAATTTATTTTTCCGCACTATTGGGTGCTTTGCTCGGTGGGTTCGGTGCCATGACAGGATCCCTGGCGAAAAAACTGGCCAGATAGATTTGGTTGGATTCTGATATTTAACCACAGGTTGTTCAGAGTTTGGGAAAAATTGCAGCTGGTCAACCTTAGAAACCCTGCCAGCGGTCTTACTTTCAATCGGAGCGACTGAACTTTGGAAAGAATGATTTATGCAAAGAAAAAGCTGCCCACACATGGTGCGGGCAGCTTTTTCGGTGTATCGGATAATGGTTACGTTATGCTTTTTTGAGTTGGAGTACCGGAAAGCTCCTTTGCGCCCATTCGAAACTACCAAACAGCACCGTCACAAAAAATAGATCGCCCGAGACGGTATTCCAAAAGAACGGGATGGCGGCAACATAGCAAGTGAAGAGTCCTTCGGCGGTTTTGGGATACATGGTGCCGCTAAACCAAACAAAAAAGTTCGTCACCAAGAAGAAAAGGACGGAAGCTAAAAGGCTGGCACCGAGCAAACGCAGCACACTTATCTTTTTCAACAACCAAACTCCTAAAACGACGATGAGCGCGAAGGTCAGGTAAACTTCCCAGTTTGTAAACCATGCGAAGCCATCGTAATATCGGGCAAAAAAGAGGTTGTCAATCAGTAAGTTACTCATCCACAGCGCAAGAAATGGCAGTACGAAAGCTGTGTATTTCCGGCCGAAGTAGGCGCCGCCAAAAAGTGCAATGGCTCCAATGGGCGAGAAGTTGAATAGCGCAGGCACGTCGAAAGCAATTGGAACCAATCGGAACATGGCTGCCAAGAAAATTACGAGTGTGAGTATAATCCAACGAGGTTTGATGCTGTGTCCAGTCATTTTTATATTGTGATTTAGAGTTGCTCATTGTGAGCCGGTCGCAAAAATAGGGCAATTTCTCTAATTATCATGACGAGAAAAAAATGAAAAAAATAGAGCTCGCCTGGTGGTAGGTTTGAGGCGGTCAAAAAGAAAACCCTTGCTTTTTTTCAAAGCAAGGGTCTCTAACCCAAACAAATAAACACAAAAACTACTTTTTAAGATACCCCAAATTTAACCTCTATGGTGTTATAAGTCAACTATTGGGCTTTTATTTTTTAAATAGAACCTCCGAAATATTATTGTTAGGGTTAAAGTAATGGTCTTGATATTAAAGAATTTCTGATTGCCTTTCTTGAAATGGGGGCAACCTGTTAACACTCAAACGAGTTCCGACTCATCGTAGTTTTTACGAAGTTCGGGAAGGTCCAACGGCTTATCTTCCTCCTTATCCTTGCTGCTTTCCTTGCCTTTCATTCGGTCCATTTCTTTCCTGACCTCCCGGTCTTCCCATTCTTTGCTCAGGATGCCACTGCCAGGGAACCCGAAAACTTTCAGGTAGTGGAAGCAAAGGCCAACGCCCCAAAAGAGTGCCATGGGAAAAGTCATAAATGGCCTTCCCCGGAAAAGCGAAAGGAAGACGAAAACGCCATTGACGATTACATAAGTGTAAAGATGCTTGTAAAACTTCGCCTTTTGTTTCACGCGTCTTTGGGCCTCCCTGAATATTTCTGATTCTTGTGTTGTCATGCTTGTTTATTTATACCAATTCAGATTCATCGTAATTTTTACGCAACTCTTTCAACTGAAGGTCATCTTCATTGTTTTTCCCGGTCAGTCTTTTGGGTTTTTGTTGAAGCTCCTCTTGTTTCATATTGCGAAGTTCCGTTTCCAGCTGGCGGTCTTCCCACTCGCGGTTTAGGATGCCAAAAACCGGTATCCCAAATACATCGACATAATGAAAGGCCAGTCCCATGCCCCATCCGAGCAATGGGAACCCGGACCACCAATAATGAGGACTGGTAAACATATTGAGGGCAAAAAGGAATAAGCTGATGATGACGTAAGACGTCAAATGCTTGTAAAAATGTTTTTTTGCCTTTACCCTTTTTTGGGCTTTACTTATTTCTTCATTGGAATACATACGTTTGGGTATTTGTAGGTGTAAAACTTATAAATTTCCTGCGAGTGGCCAAATTCGATAGACCATCGAAAAAAATTTAATGACGTACTTTGCAGGCATTTATCTTTGCCCTTCATCTGAAAACATTCCGACCTGTTTTGGCAACTACCTGAATCCTCGTAAAATGAACGTCTGTAAATCGATGATGTAGGTAAGGAACCCAAATTTTTTACCAAAATAAGCACTTTATCTTATGTCAACGGAAACCCAACGCGCTTTACCCGGCAATATCAATCTTCCGACCCGGCCGGAGGAATTCGATAAACTGGAAGCCTGCGATACAGCGGAGTACAAATATAGCGTGGAAGATTTTTTTAAAAAACCTGAAAAGTCCAGGTATCAGCTTTCTCCATCAGGCAAGCTCATCTCTTTCTTAGGGCCGTTCAAAAGGAGGCTCAACATCTTTGTTCAAGCCGTT
>CAZPHZ010000054.1:0-12562 GCA_964586035.1 uncultured Saprospiraceae bacterium | reverse complement strand
AAAGTTGAGGGGGTTGAGGGCCGGGCTGTTAAGTTCTCCCAGATACTGGCTCCAGCGGAGCCAAATATCGGTAGGATAGGTGTCAAAGATGTTATTCAGCTCCAGCGGAGCGAAATATCTTCCGAGGAAAAGAAGATTTTCATCATTTATATTCCGCTCCTCTGGAGCTTTGAAAAAAGAACTTAACAGCCCTCGGGGATGAGTTTTAATTTCGTTCAACACCATCATCGTCTCAATCTATTAAAATGCTGACACCGAGTTTTGGAATAACCATATTGGTGGACGAAGAGTGTTTCAATTCAAATGCGTCGAGAGGGTCCTCAACAGGAGCTGCATCATTCTTTTTAGTATAAAAATCGGCGAAAGGGGAAAAGGAGAGGAAGCACCCGAGGTCAAGCATGACATCTTCGGCGATTGGAATATTGATGCCCATGGTACCTCCATAATACAACGACCAGTCAGATTTATCGATATCGGTGCCAACATTCGGATTATCTCCCGTGTTTCTGTCCGTCAACGTGGTATTGGTAAAAAGCCTCCTCCAGCCTGCCGTACCTTCAGCGTAAGGTTTCAGCCAGAAATGATGGGCTGGTTGAATGCGGAAAACGGCACCGATGAGCAAAGCCTGGCTGCGGGTAACCCAATCATAATCGCCTTCGTAGCCCGTGTTGCCAATGGCATTCCTGACCCGCAACTTTTTATGGCTGAAACTGAGATAATCCGCCTGCACACCAACGCTGACGGGAATACCCGGAATGTCAAGCAAAAAGGAGCCTCCCAATCCGAAAGCTTCATCATCCATTGCTCCGGAAAATTCACCCATGGGAATGCCTGAAATGATGCGGGGATTAACACTGCCGAGCCATTCGGGCATCGTGTCGCGGCCCTCGTTTTGAGCAAAACCCCATTGAAGAAATAGAAAGGGAAGAATCAGTGTTGCGGTTGTTTTCATAACTCAAAAGATAAATGCCGGGAGTGGCAAAATAGCACGTTATCAGGATTCGCGCAAAGCATTGACCGCTGTTTATAAAAACATTAACCGGAGGATACCCGGCGGGTTGGTTGATGTTTCACCATTACCGGAAACAGCCAATGTCATTCTGCTGAACGCCAATCCGTGGCAGTCAGGTACACCATGATAATGCCACCAATGATCATAAATATGCGAATGAGGAAACCCAAAAGTCCACCCGCTGCATCAATCCAGGTGAGGAACGAAAACCTGATGCCTGCGACGCTGAGCACAAGGGCTGAAAACCCGAGGATGAAAAGGAGGAATCCCATCGTCATCCATATAGCTTTTTTCATAAAATGATATTTGTTGAAACACTGGCTTTGTGAGAACGTCTGCGAAGGTAGTAAAACTGGAATTATCAGGAGGAGTTTGAGAGAAGTTGAGAGGGTTGAGTTCATGCCACGCAAGCTTTATCCATCTTTCTTTGCAGTTCTAAAGTTCGGGCATAATTTAAACTTACAGTAGAATCTGACTCAACCGTTTCAACCCCTGCAGCCTTCTCCTTTTTTTTCCTCTCCAATGCCTACATTTGCCGTCAATCCTCTCCAAATACGAACCATGTATGATTAAACTCATCGAATGTCCACGGGACGCCATGCAAGGACTGAAGGAGTTCATTCCAACAGAAAAGAAGGCGGCCTATATCAATCAGTTGCTGAAGGTGGGCTTCGACACCATCGATTTTGGCAGTTTCGTTTCGCCGAAGGCCATTCCGCAGATGCGCGACACAGCGGAGGTGCTCGCGCAGCTCGATATGACAGGCTCCCGCTCAAAGTTGCTTGCAATAGTGGCCAACCGGCGCGGCGCAAATGATGCCGCACAGTTCGATGAAATCACCTACCTCGGCTACCCGTTTTCCATCTCAGAGACCTTCCAAATCAGGAACACCAACTCCACCATCGAAGAATCGCTCGAACGGGTGCAGGTCATCCAGGATATTTGTTCAGCCTCTGCCAAAAAACTGGTGGTATATATCAGTATGGGTTTCGGCAACCCCTACGGCGACCCCTGGAATGCCGAAGAAGTAGTGAAATGGGTGGACAGACTCACCGGCATGGGTGTCCGCATCCTCCAACTTTCAGATACTATCGGGGTATCGACCCCCGAAAGTATCTCCTATTTGTTTTCCCATCTGATTCCGCTTTACCAGCCGAAAGGAATAGAAATTGGGGCACATCTGCACACCGAGCCGCATAAATGGAGGGAAAAAGTGGCTGCCGCATACCACGCCGGTTGCACCCGTTTCGATGGTGCCATTAAAGGATTCGGCGGTTGCCCGATGGCCAAAGACGACCTCACCGGAAACATGCCGATGGAAAACGTGATACGCTATTTCAAAAAGTCGAACGTGGAGACCGGCATTGACCAAAAGACCTTCGATGAGGCCATGATGATGAGCCTCGACGTGTTTCCACATTGAGTCGCATCCCAGTTTGAAAGGTGCCCGATGCTAAAATATTCCCGGACGCACCGTACATTTGGTCAAAACAACTGCCATGGCAAAGACGATTGACCTGCTTCTCGAGAAATACGGCGAAAGCCACCAAAATGCTACGAACAAATTTATTCACTGGATTTGCGTACCCGCCATCATGTTTAGTCTTTTCGGATTGGTATATGCCATCCCCTTTCCGGTGGCCCGCGGCCTTTTCACCAATTGGGCTGCCGTGCTCCTGCTCGCGGCACTCCTATATTATTTGCGGTTATCCGTTCCCATGTTTCTCGGCTTCATCGTCATCGGCGGACTAATGTTGTGGGGTGTGAACGCCATTTACGGCGCTGTGGGGAGCAACGCCGGGCAGTTGGCAAAAGTGTCGTTGCTCATTTTTGTGGTGGCATGGATTGGTCAGTTCATCGGCCACAAAATAGAGGGAAAAAAGCCTTCCTTTTTGGAAGATGTGCAGTTTCTGCTGGTAGGCCCCGCCTGGCTGCTGCATTTTATTTATAAAAAGCTGGGGGTGAGTTATTGAGGAGGCTAAGAGTGGTTGGACTTGAAAGAAGATATTCGTAATTATTGATTTTTGAAAAATCACATTAGCCATTAAATCCTCGGGATCTCCTAATCTCCCCTTTCATCTCGTTTCCTTCACGTCAATGTCCCAATACGCGGGTTTGCGCACTTCCCCGCTTAGGCCAATGTCCTCGCCGGCATAGTCGCCGAAACAGTCGAGTTGATTTAGAAAATACTCCTCGCGGTGGGCGATGTATTTCCTGATTACGACGAACACTTCTGTCATGGAAGCGCATTTTACACCATTGCGCAAGTCGATAACCCATTTGCCTTTGAGTGCTTTTTTTGCTTTGTGGATGGGCCTGTTTGCACGGGTTTTGGGCATGAGGAAGAGATCGAGAATGCTGAAAAAATAATACCCTCCCCGAAGATTGTCGCGCACCACCATGCCCGACCAGGGGGCATAAGCGAGGATTTTTCTGGCTGCCAGGTCATCGAGGATAAAAGTGAATTCCTCCTGATCCGGTGAAAGGTTCCAATTGTGAAGATTGTATTGTTGCCGTTTTTCTTTGGCATCGAAATAAAAAGTCCATTTTTCGTCGAGCACTACCGAAAAGTCGAGGCGCTTGAAAGACGAGGAGTTGTCCTTGTATTCCAGATTCAGTGCCTTTAGAAATGCTTTTATTTCTTGTTCAAACGATTGCATGACAGCTTGTTGGCTATTCCAATGCGGCGATTTTGCCATCGGGCAACAGCTCCAATTCCACGGTTGTGCTTTTACCGGCATCGTACAATTGCCCGGAAGATTCTGTCTGTCCTGAAACGATGTAGATGGTGTGGTCAGCGTCAATGCGGGCGAACGATCGTGTAATGACCGTTCCGTCAGAGTAAGTACCTGCGATGACGTGCCTGCCGATGAGTCTGCCACTTTTGTCCCAGGTACATAGCACATATTGGTAGTTCATCAGGGCCGCTTTCCAATAAACAGTGGCATTGAAATCCTTGATTTTCCCAATCCTGAAACAGGCGACGAACTCTGTAAGGTCATCGGCATCTTCTTCAATCGGTAAAATATATTGCTCTATTATTCGCTGGGGTATTGGAGGATTGCTGGCGCTGAATTGGTGCTCAGATTCTTCCCCGATGGTAATTGGCAGCGCCAATTCAGGAAATATTTTTAAAAACTGGCTGAAACTCTTTCGCATTAAATAGCATTATTTTGCGGCATGAAAATAAGCCGACATTTTTCCCTTAAAAGTTTTAACACCTTCGGTATCGACGCTGCTGCCGAAGAATATGCGGCGATAGAATCAGTGGCAGAGCTTCGGGAATTGATTGCTGCAAATATACGGCCTTTGCGCGTCCTCGGCGGCGGTTCCAATATTTTACTGACCAAAAACCCCGAAGGCATCATCATTCACAACAAAATCGACGGTATCAACATCGAGTGGGAGGATAAGCACCAGGCGGTCGTCGCCGCCGGAGGAGGTGTCGTCTGGCACGACCTCGTCAGTTGGTGCCTATCGCGCGACCTCGGCGGAGTTGAAAACCTTTCGCTCATTCCCGGCACTGTTGGAGCGGCGCCTATTCAGAATATCGGCGCTTACGGGGTGGAGTTAAAAGATGTTTTTGAAAAATTGGAAGCCGTTCATTTGGGGTCCGGAGAGTTACGCAGTTTTGGCTCTGCCGAATGCAAATTTGGGTACCGCAGCAGCATTTTCAAAATAGACCTGGCGGGGCAGTATTGCATTACCAAAGTATTTCTCAGGCTCTCCAAAAATCCGGTTGTAAACTTGTCTTATGGGGAATTGAAAAAAACGCTGACAGCTTCTGGCATCACTGCACCAACCATCCATGAGGTGAGCGAGGCGGTGACTAAAATCCGAAAGTCCAAGCTCCCCGACCCTAAAGTGCTGGGCAATGCCGGGAGTTTTTTCAAAAACCCCGCGATACCAGCACAGCAATTCGAAGAATTGAAAAAGCAGCACCCGAAAATTGTTGCCTATCCTTTGTCATCAGATGAGGTCAAAATACCGGCGGGATGGCTGATAGAGAATTGCGGTTGGAAAGGACGGCGCAGCGGGAATGCCGGTTGCCATGAAAAACAGGCGCTGGTGCTGGTGAATTTTGGCCGGGCCACCGGCGCAGAAATACAGGAATTGGCTCACCGCATTCAAGTCTCAGTGGAAGCAAAATTCGGCATCTGGCTGGCTCCCGAAGTGAATATTTGGTGAATTTTACTTGAATAATGGCAAATTCAAAAGATTCGGTATATTACGATTATACTTGCGGTAGGAGCATTAGCTCCCACTTTTCCATTGAGGTCGTACATTTTTTACAGCATACAGATTTAGAGAAGCGAGCTCAATTCAAGCCTGGGTCGTCAGTTCCTTTTTCGTAAGGCTTGTATTTTTTTGATAAAATGCGGCGGTACCTTTCCGGATGCAGACGGATGTCCTGCAATAGCAATTCGAAGTGTTTTACCGTGAGTTGCATCTCATTGGCAAAAGCCGGGTCGCTGAGCAACATTCCAATTGCGCCGTTCCCGTCTTTAGCTTTAGTCAGAATAGATTGCAAGTCGCCGATGGCCTTCTCGGAAGTGGAGAGCGTAGCTTGTAATTTTTGCATGGTATTCTTGGCCTCCCCTGCCAGTTCGTTCATATTGGCCCCTTTCAAATCGTTGGTAAGCGCTTCGGCGTTGGCGAGTATATTTCTAATCTGCTCGTTACTGGCTTTCAGGTTGCCGGTAATGGATTCGATATTGGCCAATGACCCTTGAATGGCCGAGGCTGAGCCTGTCATTATATGGTCGAGTTTGCCGGTGGTTGAACGCAGGTTGGTCAAAATCGCCCGTACATCGGAAACGCTTTCATTCAACTCGCCGCTTTCCGAAAGTCTCTCCGACAACGTATCCAAGGCACCTCTCAGACCGTAGTTCAATTCGTCCATATAAGCCCTGAACTCATCGGGAGAGGCCATGGAGGCCAACATGCCCTTCGCGACACCTTTTATATAATCCCCTTCAACAACGCAATCGCTGGTACAGGGAGAAGAAAACACCAAATTGATGGCAGTGCCCCCCATCAGGCTGGTGGTGACGATTTCCGCCACGGCGTCTTTTGGAATTTTTACTTCTTCATCAATTTCCATGGTGACGCGAATTCTTTGCAAGTCTTTTGGATCCTGTTTGATGCTTGCAACCAGGCCGACTTCATAACCGTTGATAAATATTGGCGTGGAAAGCCGCAGTCCATCCACCCTGTCGTAATATGCAAAAACAGTGGTCTTCGGACTGAGGACATTAAAGCCTTTGAGGTACTTATATCCCCATATAGCAAGGGCGATTGTGACAATGGCAAAAATGCCGATTTTGGTTTCTTTGCGCATAATTTTCTTTGACTTTCATGGATTGCCATCCTTTAAATGGCATACAATGCGTAAAACAGTTTTGACATTGCCAGGTTGAGGAGGCAAAGCATTATTTTAAATCCCTTGGGTTCATTTTTATGCCATTTTTATAGGCCACGACAAAGGCATCGTTAAAGCCATTTGCCCTCAACTCCTTCTTAACGGCACTGGCCTCGTTCAGGGAGGCGAAGTTACGAACCTGGTATTTATAAAGATGGTCTTCTTCCACTACTTCGATTAAATATTTCACCCTTGACCACCTGCCCCTCGTCACGTCGAGAAGAGAAGGTGAGGCAGCAAGCTGTACACAGAACTGTACATCATCGGTTGGTGACTTGGAGATGGAGGTGGAAGACGGCGATGTTTCAATGGGCTTTGCGGCCAATATCCTGGGACTCTTCACAGGTTTTTCAATTTTGACATCTTTCGAAATGCTCCGGGACACAGAGGCATCTAAAGCCACCGGTGCCGGTGGTGGTGGAGCCGGAGCCGGAAGGCTGGCAACCTTCACTTTCTTAACTTCCACGACAGGGGTCGTATCTGGCTCTTTTGTCTTCGAGGCGACTGGGGGAGCTGGCTGCGCAACTTCTATCTCGAGCTTTTTCGGGATAAATTCGGAGGGGCCCTCGCTGCCAGTTTCCATTTCGCTCTTATAGTCGTTGAACGCGAGCAACAACGCATTGGCAATGGATATTTGCCCCTTCTTGGTCTTTATGTAATTCTGGTCAGAAGAATTGCTGAGGTACCCCGTTTCCACCAAAACCGACGGCATTGTTGCGTGGCGCAATACGAGAAACCCAGCCTGTTTCACTCCCCTGTCTTTTCTGCCGGCCTCTGCAAAGGCGTGTTTTTGCACCTTCTCGGCAAATGAAATGCTCTGTTCCAAAAAAGCATTTTGAAACAAAGAAAGCATGATATGTGCTTCGGGAGAATTGGGGTCGTATCCTCCATAAGTCTCTTTGTAATTGTCCTCGAGCAAAATGGACTCGTTTTCTCGCTTGGCCACTTCTAAATTTTCTTTTGTGGCATGGAGGCCGAGCACATAAGTCTCCGTTCCCTGAATGTGACTGGCTTTAGGAATATAATTACAATGAATGGAAATGAATAGGTCGGCTTTGTTGCGCGTGGCAATGGATGCACGCTCCTCCAGGGTGATAAATACATCGGTTGAACGGGTCATGATGACCTTCAAACCAGGATAGTTTAACCGCAAAGCCTTTGCGAAATCATTGCCGATGGCCAGGGCGAGATTTTTCTCCCGGCTCCCCGAACCGAGGCATCCTGGATCGTGGCCGCCATGCCCCGGGTCGATGACAACTGTCTTGATGCGATATTCACCCTTTCCTTTTGTATTAGCTTTGATACTTTTGCCCCACACAGCCGGGACGGCAAGTGTCGTGTTAATTGTTGGCAAATGCTGAAAAGCGAGGCCAATCAGCATCGTTGGGAGAAATACAAGCGCCTTCTTCATAGCATCAGAAAGTGGCTGGTTCGGGTTTCAATGGAGTACATATGTATTAAATCTTAAAACCCAAACATCAATCCAAAGCATTTCAATTTGTTGGCAAAGATAAATATAATTCTTTCACTCTTAGTCTTTTCCAGCCATTTGGCTCATGGGCAGGGAATCCTCCCACCGGTAAAAGGGCAGAATCCCTCACCCCGGGAAGCCGCAAAAAGTGACAGCACGAAACTGCCTCAGGCTCTCCCCTCTACCCCAGATTCTTCCATTGATTGGAGCCAGGTGAAAGTTTCGTCCAACGGTTTGGATGAGCAAGTAGCGTATCAGGCGAAGGATTCTATGTACTTCGATATCAAAGAGCAGCAAATTCATTTGTACGGAGCTGCCGAAGTGAAGTACCAGACTATGACCATCAAGGCTGACTACATCAGAATCGACTGGAAGGACAATATTGTATTCGCCGAAGGCAGACCCAATAACCTCGGGCAAATCATGGGAAAACCGCAGTTTGAGGATGGAACCCAGAACTTTACCGCAGCCAGTCTGAAGTTCAACTTCAAATCTTCGAAAGGCATTATTTTTAGCGCCCAATCCCAACAGCAGGGCATGAATGTGGTGGGACAAAAGGCCAAATTTATCGGCAATAATGGAGACTCCACTAAGAACAACATCATTTACAACCAGGACGCCATTTTCTCGACGTGCAACCTGGAGCACCCTCATTTTGGTATTCACAGTTCAAGACAGAAAGTGATTCCCAATAAGGTGGCCATTGTTGGGCCCTCGAACCTGGAAATTGGTGGTGTACCCACGCCGCTTTGGTTACCATTTGGGTTTTTCCCACTGAGCACCAACAACAGCACGGGCCTCATTTTCCCAAAGGATTACGAGTATTCGGAGACCTATGGTTTCGGCCTCCAAGGCATTGGTTGGTACTTCCCGTTCAACGATTACATCGACCTTCAGCTGACCACTGATATTTACTTGAAAGGCACCTTTCGCATTCATGGTAGATCGAATTACCGCAAAAGGTACAAATACAACGGGAATGTGGACCTGAGCTTTGCGTACCTGCGGAAAGAGCTGGAGGGCAAGTCGGTATTCGAACCAAGTATGAGTTTGCGCTGGTCGCACAATCAGGATGCAAAGGCGCACCCCTACCGCAACTTTGGCGGGAGTATAAACCTGCAAACCGGGAATTATCAACGCCAGAATTTGACGGACGCTCAATCACAATTTGAAAGTTCGCTCAGTTCCAATATGACCTACCGCCAGCGTTTCGATGCACCGTTTGACTTAACTGCCAGCTTCAGTCATTCGCAAAACACCAATTCACGTGATGTTACAATAAGTTTCCCCACGGTGAATTTCCAAACTCAGACCCTGTATCCTTTTAAAAAGAAAGTAAGGGCAGGAAAAGAACAGTGGTTCGAAAAAATTCAAATGCGCTACACCTCAGAGGCACGCAACCAGTTTACCGCAAAAGATTCTACCCTTTTTTCCCAAAAAACTTTGGAGGATGCAAAATTCGGCATCAGGCACAACATCACTGCGGGCACAAATTTCAATCTGCTGAAGTTTTTCACCCTTTCACCGAATGCCAATTACAAAGAAGTCTGGTATTTCAAATCCGTCGACAAAACTTTCGACCCGACTCCGGAAGTTGATACTACCGTAGTGTTCAATGATGATTCCACAGACTTCACGTATGCTTTCGACACCACGGGTTATGGCAATGTGCTCGAATCGGAAGATTTTGGTTTCAAACCCTTTCGCCAATACAATTTTGGGATCAACATGAATACTAAAATCTTTGGAACCCTGCTTTTTAAAAAGGGAAAAATCAGAGGCCTCCGGCATGTTATTTCACCCAACGTGGGTTTTTCATTTTCACCTGACTATACAAATCCTGACTGGGGGTATTTCAAATACGTTCGCAACGATTTGCGCACAGAGGATGAGGAGCGCTACAATATTTTTGAAAACAACCGCATCAGCGGCTTCGACCAGCCTTCCTTCACCGGGCGGCGGATGGCGATGACTTATAGTATCAGCAACCTGTTTGAGGCCAAGGTTTTTTCGAAAAAAGATTCCATTGAAAAGAAACTGCCCCTGTTTCGCAACATCGGAGTTAGCGGTAACTACAATTTTGCCGCCGACTCGATGAATTGGAGCGAGGTGCGCATCTCCGGTAATACCAACCTCTTCAACAGCATGACGAGTTTCCGGTTCGGCATGGTGCTCGACCCCTATGACCGGGACCCCACCAGCGGCCGGAGGATAAACAAGTTTTATTTTGACACGAAACACAAAATTCTGCGCCTGAGCACGTGGGATTTCAGTTTCACCAGCAACATGACGGTGAAAAGACTCAGGGACCTTATAGCCGGAGTGAATACAGATGTCAGTGAAGCCAACCGTCCCCCGACAGTTCCCGGTAGCGGGGACCAACAAGAACAGCGGCAGGAGGAGGATTTTCTCGACCTCTTCAACGATTTTGCCATCGCACATACTTTCTCTGTAAGGTATGGATTTCAAAGCGGAAAAGACACCACGATTATCGTCGCCAACACCATCTCTTCACGCGGCAGTTTTAAGCTCACGCCAAACTGGCGCATTACCGTTGGCAACTTCGGCTATGATTTCCAATCAAAGCGCATCACCTACCCCGACTTCGGATTTTACCGCGACTTGCATTGTTGGGAAATGGGCGTCAACTGGCAGCCACTTTACGGTACTTATAGCTTTTATTTGCGCGTAAAACCGGGCAAACTCGATTTTATCAATATCCCCTATCAAAAGGGCATTCAGGATTCGAGGCGACGGTAAGAAATTCAGAATTCAGAACGGAGAATCGAAAATTGTGATGCAAACCTTCATGTTTGGTAATACTTTAAAATATCTCATTTTCTATCGTTGGGCATTGTTGGGGCCGGGAGGTCTGTTTGGGCTCCTTCTTTTTACCTCCACTTTGAGTGCTCAAAGTGACACAACCATCTTTATCGCTCCCGTGGAAGTGTCGGCTCCGAGGCTCACAAAAGAGACAGGGTATTTGTTTGTACAGCGGCCGGACAGCCTGTCGTCTTCCATTCATCTCTCGGGCAATATTGCAGAGCTCATGACTCAGGTGGGAGGTATTTTTATAAAAACTTATGGGCAGGGCAGCCTTGCAACTAGTGCCTTGCGCGGTGCCGGTGCCGGCCATACCACCGTGCTTTGGAATGGGTTCAACCTGCAAAACCCAATGAATGGCGTCACAGATTTTTCTCTGTTCCCGGCAAGTATGTCTGACGAAATGGGCATTCAACATGGCGGCGGCAGTAGTTTGCAGGGGTCTGGATCCATTGGTGGCACTGTTTTTCTAAACGACCACCTGCGCAAGAATTCCGGGTGGCGGTCTGTCACCGGTGCTTCAGCTGGCAGTTTCGGCGATTTCCGGCAGTTTGCATCATTGGGATACCAGAGGAAATGGTTCGGTACCTCGCTGAAATTCACGCACGCCACCGCTGACAATGATTTCAAGTTGAAAAGCACGCTGCGGCAGCGGCAGGAAAACGCCCGGCTTGCACAATGGGCATTATCGCACACCACTGCCGTGAAACTCAACGCTCACCAATTGTTGCGCTCGTTTCTTTGGCTGCAAAAATCCGGGCGGAACATTCCGCCGGCTAGTACAGAACTCAACGCCCATGCCCGGCAACTCGATGATATTACCCGTGCCGGCCTGGAATGGACGAAAACCAACACCGCCAATGTTCTGAATGTCAGGGCTGGCTATTTTGAGGAGGGAATTCTGTTTTTCAGTGACATAGTGGATACGTCGAAAAGCCGCTCCCGAAGTTTCATCGCAGAGGCTGAACAGGCATTTCGTTTGACAAAAAGTCAAACGTTAAAGGTGGGCGTTAACACCACCTGGCAGCGCGCCGATACGCGATCGACCGGTCTTCATCGCAGGCTCCGGCTCGCCGCTTTTGGCGAGTGGTCATTGTTTTTCTTCAAAGAAAAAGGCCGGGTATCACTGAGCGCCCGGCAGGAATTGGTGGATGGCTCCCCCGTTCCGTTCCTCGCATCCATTGGTACTTCTTACCAGCTAAAAAAAGGAGCGCAACTCTTAGGCTCATTTTCCAGAAATTACAATCTGCCCACGTTCAACGACCTTTATTGGTCGGATGCATTTGCTCGCGGTAATCCGAACTTGAAACCTGAATCTGCGTGGAGCAGCGAAATAGGATTCCAATGGGACGGGAATAAAGGCAGCCGCAATTGGTCGGCCCGAATGAACGCATTTAGCAACCTCGTGGACAACTGGATTCTCTGGACTCCAAATGGACAGATCTGGAGTCCGCAAAATCGAAGGAAAGTATGGGCGAGAGGTGTGGAAGTATTTGCAAATGGTGGCATCAAACAAAATTTATGGGCAGCGGATATCCGTGTGAACGGCGCCATTACCCGCTCCACCATTCTCAAGATTTATGAAAATAGCAGTCCGGCATTGGCCGGCAAACAACTGATATACACTCCGGTATTTACGGCAGGGGCCATGCTATCTGCGAGCCATAAAAATTACTTCCTCAGGTATGGGCACCAGATCACCAGCCGCCGGTTTACAACCACTGACAACGCGGCGGGAAATGCACTGCCGGGTTTCGGCACCGGACGTTTCATCGTTGGCACCAGCTTGCCTTTAGGGCAACTGAATCCTTTGTTCCAGTTTACCATCCTTAAT
>CAZPHZ010000053.1:0-12570 GCA_964586035.1 uncultured Saprospiraceae bacterium | reverse complement strand
AACCGGCATTTAACCAAGCCTTATCAAAGAGAGACCTGCAATTGATAGAAATTATTCAGGAAGATATGGCGGACGATTTGTGAGGCGGCGCTACCCTTGTTCTTTTCTCCGGTTTATTTCGTCGCGGATTTTTGCGGCCTGTTCGTAGTCTTCTTTGCCGAGGACCTCTTTGAGCAGGCGGTTGAGTTCTTCCACCGAATAGGAGGAAAGGGCGGCGCCTTTAGATTTAGGTTTCCGCTTTTTACCGCTGAGACCAACGCCAGTTTTTACCTCTTCTGGTTCTTCGAGCACTACGCCTGCTGCGTCCAGAATGAATTCATAAGTAAAAATGGGGCAATTGAAACGCACGGCCATCGCCAATGCATCGGAGGTGCGAGAGTCGATTTCGAATATTTCGCCGTTTTTTTCGCAGATGAGCCGGGCATAAAATATTCCGTCCAGCAAATTATTGATGATTACCTCTTTGAGACCGATGCTGAATGTCTCGAGGGCATTCTTAAACAAGTCGTGCGTGAGGGGGCGGTTGGGGGTCATGCGCTCCATAGCTACGGCGATTGCCTGTGCTTCGAAGCCACCAATGACGATGGGCAGCCTTCTGGAGCCTTGTTGCTCGCCCAATACCACGGCATAATTATGCGATTGTGTAACGCTGTGGGAAAGAGCTACTATATCTAGTTCTATTTTCTTCATGTTGACAAAACTCAGATGCAAATTTGTTGGCCGGGTAATATGCCAAGGGCAAATTTTCCTAAAAAAACCAACTTACCGTACTATCTTTTGCAAAAAGATTTGGGAAATACTGATATTATCCCGGAAAACAAGTTTGCTGCTCAAATGTGGGCCGGTAGTTTCCGGCGAGCAACTCTGAAGTGGGGTAAAGGTAGGAAAATATGCATACAGCGGGAGGCGCTTTCCTCAAAGTTACGCCTGCCTTACAAATCGCCCAGTTGAGGCCGCAGCACGATGGATTCTACCACGGCTGAAGAGCTCATCTGCCAGGCTCCCCACACCGCCATGGCAATATCGGTGGCCTTCATCAGGCGCTCTTCGGGGAAATGAGACCCGGCCCAACTGTCGGTCCATGTTGCACCGGGCATGAGCGCAGTCACACGAATTCCATCGTTTTTCAACTCTTCACGCAGCACTTTTGAAAAGCCTAACATGGCAAATTTGGAAATGCTGTAAGAACCACCGTTTGGATAGGCAAAAAAACTTGCGATAGAGCACATGTTGAAAATGTGCGCTTTTCCCTCCCCATTCATCAGCGGTAGTATGGCCCGTGTAAGGTGGTAGGCGCTGTAGAGGTTGGTCTCTATCATGTGCTCTAAAACGCCATCTTCCTCATTTTGAATTTCTCCCGGAATGAATACCCCGGCGTTGTTCACTATAATATTCACATGTTGCCAGTGTTCTTTTACAAAACCGGCAAAAGCGAGCACTTCTTTTTTGCTGCGCAAATCAACCGGATGTATCAGTATTTTTGAAACCGGATATTTTTGGGACAATTCTTCTTTAATGGTCAGAAGGTCTTCTCCCGAGCGTGCGCAAAGGGCAAGGTCAAAACCTTCCTTTGCGAATTTCTCTGCGATGGCCCGGCCTATTCCTTTGGTTGCGCCGGTGATGATGATGTTCATTTTGCAAAAATAAGAATCGGTGTGTCAAAAAGCGGATTTTGTTTTGGCTATTCGGAATTCGAAGTAATTTTGTGGCCGTTTCTGTCTGCGTTTACCTGACCAACCATGTCTTACTTCCAAATCCGGCAATTTATTTACTGTTAAATCGCTGGCAAATATCCCTTTTACACGCATCTTTAAAACTTACTTTGGATGAAAAAAATAGGTATTCTCTTTGGCAAGGAAAGGTCGTTTCCACAAGCTTTCGTCGATAGGGTCAACTCTAAAAATGTGAAAGGCATAACTGCTGAATTTGTTGAAGTTGATGAAGTAATGGTGAACAAGCCCAGCGGATATGCTGTCATCATCGACCGCATATCACAGGATGTTCCGTTCTATCGCGCCTACCTCAAAAATGCCGCAGCCACCGGCACAGCAGTCATTAACAATCCATTCTGGTGGAGTGCCGACGAGAAATTTTTCAATAATATTTTAGCGGAGAAAGTTGGCGTGCCTGTGCCCAAAACCGTGCTGCTGCCAAGCAAAGAACACCCCGATGATACTTCTTCTGAAAGTTTTTCCAACCTGAAATTTCCGCTCGAATGGGAAGAGATACTCGACTACCTTGGCGGCTTTCCGGCATTTATGAAACCCCATTCCGGAGGCGGCTGGAAAAGTGTTTATAAGGTGAATAATTGGGGAGAGGTTTTCAATGCATACAACGAGACTGAACAACTCGTGATGATGCTCCAAAAGGCCGTGGATTTCGACTCCTATTTTCGCTGTTATTGTATTGGGAGGAAATATGTACACATCATGAACTACGAGCCTCGCAATCCCCACCACCTGCGATATGTGGCCGATTTCAATCCCTCGAAAAAGCTTTTAGCAACCATGGAGGATTATGTGCTGCGGCTGTGCAAAGGCCTGGGTTACGATTTCAATACCGTCGAATTCGGTGTGCAGGACGGGGTGCCCATTGCCATTGATTTTTGCAACCCCGCTCCCGATGCTGACGTGAATTCAGTAGGAGAAGAAAACTTCGAGTGGGTGGTCGAAACAACTGCCAACTATGCCATAGAGCAAGCCCTTGCCCACAAAGATGGCCAGCCTAATCTCACCTGGGGTACCTTTATTAGAGATGCGGCGCAGGGAATTTTGCCAGGCGCAGGAAGCCCGGGAAAATCTGCTAATAACGCAATTTCAAAAAGAAAAAAAACAAAGTAAACCTCCACTGGTGCTGAACCGGCAGGAGCTTTGCGTCCCTCACACTTGGCATTGCCTTTGAAAAACTACACTGGCACAAAAGCAAATATGGAAGCGAAACCCGTAAAACTGGCATTACTTGATTTATATGAAGGCACCCCAAATTTGGGGATGCAAAATATTCAGGACATCATCCGGCAATTTGAGAAGGAACTCACTTGCCGCATATTTGACGTGCGCGGTGAAGTGAAAGTCCCGGATTTGAGCCATGATATTTACATCTTTTCCGGGGGCCCAGGCAACCCTTTGGTGGGCGACGAAAGCTGGCTCTCTCCTTTTCACGATCTCATCCAAAAGATTTGGGACCACAATCGCAGTGGTGAGGGCGCCCGGAAATACGCTTTTTTTATTTGTCACTCTTTTCAAATGGCCTGCCACCATTTCGGCGTCGGGAGCATTACGAAGCGGCGCTCTAAATCATTCGGAACTTTCCCCGTTTACAAGACATTCGATGGCGAAGATGAATGGTTGCTCCGCGAGTTGAGCAATCCGTTTTGGGTAGCCGATTTCCGTGAATACCAGGTGATAAAGCCCAACTATGCCCGCCTTGCGGAACTCGGCAGCCATCTGCTTTGCATCGAAAAAGAAAGAGAGCACGCCGGACTTGAGCGAGCCATGATGGCCGTGCGCTTTTCACCGGAAATGATCGGCACCCAATTTCACCCGGAGGCTGACCCCGTGGGTATGGAACGGTATTTTTCTGAAAAAGACAGGGTCGATGCCATTCTGGAAGAGTTTGGAATTGAACGCTATGAAAGCATGGTAAGGGACTTGAAGAATCCTGGAAAAATAGAACGCACGCATAAAATGTTGTTACCTTTTTTCCTTCACCGGTCTATTCAGGGAGTGAAAAGGGGCAGCCCGGAAGTTGCCTGAAATTTCTAACGTATCAGCCATTCTCAGCGAGCGCGTGAGTTTGCCTTTTGAATTTGGGAGAAGACTGCTGGTCTTTCATTTTAAAGAATTTTTGAACGAACCTATACCGTGACTTAAATCTAATGGTCTATGATTCCCCAGTTCAGGAAGGCCTACAATGCTGCCTTTACCGATAAAAAATACCAGGCCTTTGTTCAGGAAATTGTACATGCTGCCGGTGGCTATCGTCCCAGGTTTCACATCGCTGAAACGCCGGTTTTTGTTCCAAAAGAATTGGGCGGGCAATTGTTGCAGGCCTGCGATGAAATCATTGATTTAATCACCCGCCCGGATTTCAAGGACCTGTCAAAAGGGGCGTTGCTGCCCGAGAATTTCGTACCTGGAGAAACAGACCACGCTGCTTTCCTGGTCTGCGATTTTGGAATTTGCCAGGATAAAAACGGAGACATCGTCCCGCAACTCATTGAGGCACAGGGTTTCCCCTCCTTATTCGTTTATCAGGATTTATGCGCACGAGCATACCGTCAGCACTTCGACATCCCCGATGACCTGGGCCACCTCTTTGGCGGACTTTCCACCGAATCGTATCTGGAAAAACTGCGCAACGTTATCATTGGCGATTCGAACCCTGAGAATGTCGTATTACTCGAAATCGCCCCTCATAAGCAAAATACGCAGATAGATTATTGGGTGACCCAAAAGGCACTTGGCATCCACGTAGCCGACCTTGCCGAATTGAAAGTGTCGGGAAGGGATGTGTTTTACATCGGCGATGGAGGCCGCAAGGTTCCTGTCGAGAGAATATTCAACCGGGTTATCTTTGACGAACTGGTAAAAACCAGAGGTTTCGAAAGGGAGTTTTATTACCAAAATGAGCACAACATTCGCTGGGTAGGGCATCCTCATTGGTTTTTTCGCATCAGCAAGCACACCCTCCCTTTGTTCAAAAGCAAATACGTGCCGGAGACATTTTATTTGAACGAAATGGATTCACTTCCTGATGACTTGAGCGACTATGTGCTCAAGCCGCTATATTCTTTTTCTGGTCAAGGTGTAATGCTGCGGCCTGCCCCAAAAGATATTGAAGCTATTCCTCTGGACAAAAGGGAAAATTACATCCTTCAAAAACGGGTCAACTACTTGCCTGTTATCGACACGTTGGACGTACCGGCAAAGGCAGAAATAAGGATGATGCTTGTGTGGGAAGATGGTAAACCCCGGCCCGAAGTACTCACCAATTTAGTGCGTATTAGCAAAGGCGAAATGGTGGGGGTCAGGTACAATATTGATAAGACCTGGGTGGGAGGAAGCATCGGATTTTTTGAGCAGTAATTATACTACCAGGCTGCGTGAATGAGAAAGAAAACCCCGGAGCACAAGGCTACCGGGGCTTCTTAAAACATACTATGAGAAAACAACTTGAAGGGTTGTCCTTAGAGGTTAAACAGCCTCTCAAGCCTTCAAATTAAAATTCTTATAAGGCATCTTTGTTCGACACTTGAAGGTATTTATCCAAGGCCATAGTCATGGACGGAGTCTCGGGGTTCGGCGCCTTGATGTTGATATAAAGGCCTTGTTTTTCTACAGCTTCACTGGTGCTTTTCCCAAATACCGCGATCCGCGTTTCCTTTTGCATAAAACCCGGGAAGTTTTCGTACAAAGCCTGAATATCAATGGGGCTGAAGAATACGATAACATCATAATAAATATTCGTGAGATCGCTCAGGTCGCTGCTCACCGTTTGATACATCATGGCCTCCTGCCATTCAAATCCGTTCTCCTCCAGAAATCCGCCGACACTCTTTGCTCCGAGATTTGAGCAAGGCAACAGAAATTTTTCTTTGTCTTTGTGTTTGAGGAGGTGGGGTTTGAGGTCCTGGATGGTTCTGAATCCGGCAAAAACTTTCCGCTTGCGGTACACGATAAATTTTTGAAGGTAGTTGGCCACCGCCTCTGTCATGCAGAAGTACTTAGTGTTCTGCGACATTTTTATGCGCATTTCATCACATAAGCGGAAGAAATGGTCGATGGAGTTTTTACTGGTAAAAATGATAGCTGAGAATTCGTCAGGCCGGATACGGGTTTTGCGAAAATCCTTGGCATCCACGGGTTCCACGTGGATGAAAGAACGCCAATCTATCGTCAATCCGTATTTCTCTTCTAAATTGTAATAAGGAGATCGCTCGGGTTTAGGTTGGGATACCAATATTGTTTTTACACTTTTAAACGACTCCACGTATTCCTTTCCGTTAATTACTTCCATTAGACTTTGCGTACTTTGGGTTCAGAACGTTAACCTCCTTTTATATTCCTTTTTGCTGCAACAAAAGTTTTACAACTACTAAAAGAGGGGCGATTTCGACGGCGCAAAGGTACAACAAAAAGTGAAATTTATGACCTGAAAGAAACCGATTAGCAATGAATATACCCCGGAGGTTGCGAAAGAGGTAGGTGAGCAAGAGCAACCCAATGCCGGCATACAAGGCATAATGGGTCATTGCGGCAGGCAGATACGCTACGAATAAGATGATGGGGACTAAGAAAAAACCGGCGATAAGATTGAATATTACGATGGTGAAATTGTAGGAAGCCATTTCTTTTTGTACCGGAAAAATGGCCGCCACTATCTGAAGTAACAAATGTTTGAGTAAAAAAAAGCCCGCAAGTCCGGTCACGCAAAGAGTCAGTGCCCAGCCATTCGACGAAGATATTACGATACCGAAATAGCGGCAGAGGAGAAAAAGAAACAAACCGCCATTGAAACAAAACAAAAGGTAGAGCAGCAAATAGGCGATCGTAACTCCTGCTGCCTGGTCCCGTAATAACTGGTTGAGCAGGTTCTCGTTGAGAAAGGCCATCCATATTTTCTCAATCAATATGCGGAATACCATAAATGCCAGCGTAAAGAAAATGAACATGGCCAGTATGGAGATAAGCAGAAACTGGTTGAAGTTTTCCTCTTTTTCTTTTGCCGTCAACGGCTCTCGTTTTTTCTCGATAGTGAATCCCGGGGATATAGTTGCCCCCGGAATGTCAATCCGCTCCCTAACGATGTCGAAGGGGTTGCCAGTCTGGATGGTAGAGTCTTGGAGGTCGTTTTGTACGACCCTCGGCAAAAGGTCAAAAGGATTAGCAGCAGTCTGCTCATCGGACCGCACCATGGTGCTCAGCACCAGGAAACAACAAATTAATAACCTGTTTATTTTTAATGAATGGCTCATACCTTAATTACGGTTCGCAAATGTAAATTATCCGCATCCGTTTTTTAAGACATTGTCCGATAATTCCAAATAGGTATACATAATCTGCCGGGAAGAAAGAAATGCCGGGTAGCGCCGGTGTTAACAACTGTTAAGTATTTTTGGGGATGAGTTGACTGAGGTAGTATTGCATACAACTTTTTCGAGCATATTAAAAATGAATAATAAGACCATAATCAGAGTCGTCATTTTTGGTGCTTTGGCAATCATTAGCATCATCGCCATACAGGCTTACCTGTTGATGAGCACATGGGATGCGGAAGAAAAAGCTTTCCAGGAAAATGTGACAATAGCCCTTCAAAACGTGGCGAAGGAGTTTGAAAAACTGGGTAGCCCATTGCCTGCCTACGACCTCATCAACCAAGTTTCTTCCAATTATTATGTTGTGGACATCAACGATTTTATAGATGCCAATAATCTGGAATATTTTCTTCGCAGGGAGTTGGAACAAGTGGGACTGCGAGAAGATTTTGAGTATGGCATCTACAATTGCGACACGCGAAAAATGGCCTATGGGAAGTACATTAGCTATACGGAGGAAGACTTACCAAAAGCGAATATCCCAAAAGCGCAATTGCCCGTTCACGAAAAATTCTTGTATTACTTCGGTGTGCGTTTCCCTCATCACACAACAAATATCCTGAGCACCATGCGGCTATCGCTGGTTTTCTCGGGCATATTGGTGGTCACCATCCTCTTTTTCCTCTATTCGATGTTCATCATTTTGCGTCAAAAAAGACTTTCGGAAATGCAAAAGGATTTCATCAATAATATGACGCACGAATTCAAAACACCCATTTCCACCATTAGAATTTCGGCAGATGTATTTATGAATAGTCCGGAGATTTCGGGAAACAAACGCCTATTGCAATATGCCACCATAATAAAAGACCAAAACGGCCGGCTTAACCGGCAGGTGGAAAAGGTGCTCCAGTTGGCAAGAATCGAACGCGATAATTTTAAACTCAATAAAGAAGACATCGACCTTCACGAGGTTCTGAACAATATTTTAGAGAGCACACGCATTCAGATTGAAAAACAAGGTGGTACTTTAAAATCGGAACTTAGCGCAAAAAGCGCCGTAATAAAGGCAGACAGATTGCACCTGACGAACATTTTGTACAACCTGCTCGACAACGCCACAAAATACTGTGGGACTAATCCGGATATTGAGGTTGTCACGAAAGAGGTTGGCCGGGGAAAACTGAGACTGTCGATAAAAGATTGCGGTATCGGCATTCAACCAGAACACATGGGTAGGATATTTGAAAAATTCTACAGAGTGCCTACGGGCGATGTGCACGATGTGAAAGGATTTGGGCTGGGCCTTTTTTACACAAAAAGCGTTTGCGATGCGCATGGCTGGAATATTTCCATCGAAAGTAAAATTGATGAGGGCACAACCGTTTCCATTGTATTCTGAATAGATTCATTTACCGGCATACTGATCATGAAATGAAGAAAGCACATATACTTTACGTAGAAGATGATGAGAGTCTGGGGTTTGTCACCCGGGATAATCTGTTGCTCCAGGGTTACGAAATCACCCATTGCCTGGAAGGGCATTCGGCACTGAAAGCCGTTCGTAACCGAAACTTTGATTTGTGCATCCTGGATGTGATGCTTCCCGGAATAGACGGATTCAGCATCGCCGAAGAAATCCGCCGTTTCGACCAGCATACCCCAATCATTTTCCTCACGGCGAAGTCTTTAAAAGAGGATAAATTAAAAGGATTGAAACTCGGCGGTGACGACTACATCACGAAGCCATTTAGCATTGAAGAATTGATCTTGAAAATCGAAATATTCCTTCGCCGTAGAAATATCTCTTCTGCCACGCCTTCCACTGTTTATAAAATAGGGGATTACGAATTCGACTATCCAAATTTATCGCTCAGGCAAAATGGCGATGAAAACACTCTGACGCAGAGGGAAGACGATTTGATGAAACTTTTTAGCGAAAATCCCAACAAAGTGCTCAAGCGGTCCGACATCCTCAAGGAGCTATGGGGGGAAGACGATTATTTCCTCGGCCGCAGTCTCGATGTTTTTATTTCCCGACTGCGAAAATATTTGAAGAACGACAACTCTCTAAAAATCGAAAATATCCATGGAGTGGGTTTTCGGCTGAAAATGTAGCCGTTTTTCGCAATCTGCATTCAATGCCAAAAGATATTTTTGAAGTGCAATGAAATCCTTTTGAGAAACTTCCGCAATATTCCCTGCCGCTGATAACACTGGCATTCTTTCCATCCTAATGGAATCTGCATGAATGCATGACGAGGGCAATCATAAATGAGTTTGGCCAAAGCATTTGTAACCAAGACCTTGTGTTTTGCGTTTCATTGAATCACCAACCATCAATAGCAGACTAAATACCCAAACTGAAAGATTTATTAGTCGGTTTCAAATTCGGTGCAGGTCCCTGTTGTTTTGGCGACCTGCACTTTTACTGGCTCGCGTATATCTCATAAACGGTATTTTGCGAAGTAGTAAATTTTGAAACTCATTTTTTTTTGAGCACCTGTTAAGTCCCTTAAATCGGTCAGGCATCTTCTCATTTTGCGGTACTACTCAACGATGACCTTCGGCACGGACTCCATATCCCAATCGATGACGAGGCCCCGTGCCAGCTTTTGGGCCACGTCCTTTCCGTAAAGTATTTCACACAAATACAACGATGCTTCAAATGATTTGGCCCCACCGGAAGAGGTGATATATTTCCCATCGTGAACGAACCAAACACCCTCGTGCACTTTCAATTCAGGGAACATTTTTCGGAAAGCTTCGATATCGCCAGGGAAAGTCGTGGACTCCACACCATTGAGCAGACCGGCCTGCGCCAGGACAAAAGCGCCGTCGCAATGGGAAGTGACAAACAGGGCATGCTCCGCTGTTTTTTTAACAAAATCTAACATGCGGGTATCCTCCAGGTCGGTGTCCATGTGGTGCTCAGCACTCGGCACCACGAGAATGTCGATGCGAGGCAACGAATCCGATAGGTAGTCAAAATCAGGCAACAACCGAATACCCTCGAACGTGGTGACGGGCTCCAGCGATTTGGCCATGAGGAAAACATTCATCGGCTTAATATTTTCCCTGAAAATGGTGTGCTGGAAAATATCGTAAGGAGCCGTCAACTCTGTGTTGTACGTGCCATCCATGATGAGAAAACCGACATTGTACCGGCCGGCATGCACATTGGGTGAGCGCACAGCTACCTGCAATCTGCCGGAAGATTGCTTATTTGTGCAGGCTCCCACCAGGAAAATCAATAAAATTGCGGTGAAATTTTTCATAACACAAGGTGTTTAGTGCTTCACAAAGGTGCCGAAACTCCTCCTGATTTTTCGAATGACCTCCACAATATCCAAACCCGATAGAATCTTGCAAGGCGAAATTACACTCGCCGGTTCAAAAAGCATCAGCAACCGGGTGCTTGTCATTCGGGCTTTGAGCGGAGCTGATTTTGAAATAGGAAACCTCGCGACCTCAAAAGACACCTGCCTGTTGCAGGAATTACTGGCTTCCGATGCCGGAGTGCTCGATGCCGGCGCTGCAGGCACCACTTTCCGATTCATGACCGCTCTTTTGGCGCTGCAACCCGGTAGCCGCACCCTCACCGGTTCACCGCGGATGAAGCAACGGCCCATCGGCATTCTCGTTGAGGCGCTCCGCCAATTGGGCGCCAACATCGAATATCTGGAAAAAGAAGGCTACCCACCCTTGAAAATAAACGCCCCTTCAAACCGTGGCACATGCCATAGTTTGTCCATTCCAGCAGACACGAGCAGTCAATACATTTCCGCATTGCTCATGATAGCCCCGAATTTGCCCGAAGGGCTACTGCTGCAACTTGAGGGCACCATCGTTTCACGGCCCTATATCGAGATGACCTTGCAACTTATGATGCACTTCGGTGTGGATCATGAATGGAAGGGAAACACCATCCGCGTGCCTCCTCAAAAATATCAGCCACGTGATTATTGGGTGGAGGCCGATTGGCCGGCTGCTTCCTACTACTATGCAATGGCGGCCTTTTCGGATGAGTGTGATCTTCGGCTAAATGGCCTTTTCAAAGACAGCCTTCAGGGTGACTCCGTCCTTCCGGAAATGATGAAACATTTTGGGGTGAAAACCTTTTTCGCTGACAAAAGCATCCGGCTGATTAAGCCTGGGGGTGAGCCAAAGCCTATTTTCGAATGGGACTTTCTACCATGCCCCGACCTGGCTCAAACCCTGGCCGTCGTTTGCGGCGGGATGGGGGTGCACGGATTGTTCACCGGCCTCGAAACACTTCGGATAAAAGAGACCGACCGCATCACGGCGCTGCAACACGAGCTTGCCAAAGTAAATGTCTTTCTGTCAAATCTGCCAGGCCGCTTCACCAAGAAATCGAAAAAGGATTTTTTCATTGTGGAAGGGAAATGCAAAGTCGAAGGTTGCCCCGTTTTCGAAACTTATGAAGACCACCGCATGGCTATGGCATTTGCGCCGCTGGCGCTGTTTGGAGAAATTATGATCGAAAATCCCCAGGTGGTCGAAAAATCATACCCTGCCTTTTGGTATGATTTACGCAAGCTCGGCTTCCGCGTTCATTGAGCGCTGTGAATGACACCGCCGATGGCATCTTTGCTTGCACCTGTCACCGAACTGATGCAATTGGGTATCCCCTCGAGGCGCAGAACGCCGAGCAGGGCCGTTAGGCAGGCCTCTTTGAATTGGATAATTTTTGCTTCCGGCAATACTATTTCAACCTGTCCCAATCTTTTGCATTGATTTGAGATGCACTCCATGAGAAATGTATTTAGCGCTCCACCACCAGTGGCAAACAATCGATATTCTTTTTTTCTAAATTTTTCTTTTTCCACAACGGCTTCCATCGCCCCAGCAGTTCGCATGGCGATATGCTCACAAACAGTGCGAAGCTTGCCTGGAATGGTTCCCGATTCGGCGAGACAGAGACTTACGAGTTTTTTCTGTACCCATTGATTGGAAAGCGACTTTGGGTAGTACTGCTCGAAATATGGCAGACTGTTGAGCTTTTTTAAAAAAATGGCGTCGACCTCTGCAGTGGCGGCGAGTGCCCCATCTTCGTCAAAGGGCAGTCCGGCTTTGAGGGCCAGAGCATTGAGCAACTGGTTAGTTCCTGTGATATCAAATGCGATGAATTTCCCACCTGCATTGCAGGTGATATTGGCGATACCACCGAGGTTGAGGTAAAAATCGTATCCGGGAAACAGCAGCTTGTCTGCAATGGGGGCGAGCGGAGCACCTTGCCCACCGAGGGCTACGTCAGCGGCGCGGAAATCGTCCACGACGGCACATCCGGTGACAGCAGCCAAGAATGCACCGTCACCAATTTGTGTGGAAAAACCAGCTTCTGGTTCGTGAAAGATAGTGTGACCATGCGAGGCGATGAGGTCGATATCCGTTGCCCCGAGGTTGTTTTTTGCAAAAAAAATCTGCACTAATCCGGCCATGTAATGGCCAAAATCAGCGTTTGCATGGGCCAGTTCAAATGCAGATTCGGCGGGTAATGCTGCAAGCCGTTC
>CAZPHZ010000052.1:0-12626 GCA_964586035.1 uncultured Saprospiraceae bacterium | reverse complement strand
TTTCAATTCGCGCTCGCGCTGCTCGCATCCTGCACCTACACCCAAAGGTTCAAGGATGTCACCTTCGCCTTTGAACGGAAACACTACGCTGTAGCCGTTGAGCTCCTCCAAAAAGAATACAAAAAAGAAAAAAGCCGGGTGGCGAAAGGCCGGCGTGCATTTCTCCTCGGTGAATCGTACCGGATGATGAACAATCCTGCTTCCGCCTCGCCCTGGTACAAAATAGCCTACGACAACAGCTACGGGGTAGACGCCTTGAAGGAATACGCTTTTTCGCTGAAAGCTGCAGGCGAATACGACGAGGCCATGGCCGCCTTCAAAGAACTGGGCATCGAAATCGGAAGCCCTTATGAGTATAGGCGCGAAATTGCCGCCTGTAAAATTGCAAAAGGCTGGGTGGATGAAAAGTCCGTGGAGTATTCGGTCCACTCAGTGGATTTCAACAGCCGCTTTGCCGACTACGCACCAACGCTTTACGAAAACAACCAGCTCGTTTTCACCTCTGACCGAAAATCAGCCTCTGGAGAAGATACTTATAATTGGACCGGCAACGATTTCTCCGACCTCTTTGTCACCACGCTAACTACGGACATTGTGGATCCGTTCGACGGCATCATTAATACGCCTGATAATGAAGGTACCGCTGTGTTCAACAGCAATTTCACCGAGATGTATTTCACTCGCTGCATCGGTGACAAGAAAGAAGATTACTATTGCAAGCTGATGTTCAGCGAGCGCACCGGCAGCAAATGGACCATCCCGGTTGTACTCCCTTTCGTTGAATCTGGCGTCAATTACGGCCACCCGGCGCTATCGGCCGATGGTCAGACGCTCTATTTTTCGTGCAACTCCAAAGACGGATGGGGCGGCTACGACATCTGGTATTGCCAGCGCACAGCTGATGGCTGGGGCGAGACCAAACTCATGGGCCGCACCATCAACACCATCGGCAACGAAAAATTCCCAAATCTGGACGGTGACACTCTTTATTTTTCCTCTGACTGGCACTCCGGCATGGGAGGGCTCGACATTTTCAAAACATGGCGCCTGCCGAATGGCGCCTGGGTTCCGGTGAAGAATCTGAAACCCCCCATCAATTCCGGCTCCGATGATTTTGGATTCGTGGTGAACTACAATGCCGAAAAATCGGAGGGAGTATTGCAAACCGGATACTTCAGTTCCAATAGACCGGATGGCGCAGGCAGCGACGATATTTACCGTTTTGAAAAACGGCTGCCGCCACCAACTCCGCCAAAACCAGAGCCTCCTCTATCTGCGTATAAAATGATTCTGGATGGTTATGTTTTGGAAAAAATATTCGCCCAGGAAGAAAACCCCGATAGTAAAATGTTGGGTCGCAAACCACTTTCGGGCGCTGAAGTAAAAGTTTATTTTGGTAAAAAAACTAAAACCTTCACGGTGGGTGACGACGGCCATTTTACATTCGAACTCGAGGAAAATACATTGTACAATATTCAAGCTGCGAAAAAGGGTTTCCTGAAAGGTGAAACCGGTTTTTCAACAGTGGGCATTGGAAGAGACCCCGAAAACCCCGTTCAAACTTTTGAAGTGGAAATAGTACTCGACAAGATTTACCTGAACAAAGAAATCGTGCTGGAAGACATTTATTACGACTTTGACAAATGGGACATCCGCTCCGATGCCAGACCTACCCTCGACAAACTTGTCCGCAATTTGGAACTCAACCCCCGCATCCGCATTCAACTCGCTTCTCACACAGATTGCCGGGGAAATGACGGATACAACGAAGACCTCAGCCAGAAACGGGCACAATCGGCTGTGAATTACATCATCTCTAAAGGGATTTCCGCAGACCGCCTGCTCGCCAAAGGATACGGGGAAAGCGTGCCCAAGGTGAATTGTGTATGTGCACGCTGCACCGAAGAGGAGCATCAACTCAACCGGCGCACTACATTTACCATCTTAGAATGATGGTTGGTGAAGGTTAGAAAGAGGCAACCAATGCAACTGGCCTCATTCCTCACCGAGGCTGTAAACAAAAAGTCCGCTGCCGAGCTTAGGCTCAAACCAGGTGACTTTCGGCGGCATGATCAGGCCTGAATCTGCGATGGCAATAATTTGTTGCATGCTGACGGGGTGCAGGGCAAAAGCCACCTTCATTTCATCATTGTCAACACGGCGCTCCAACTCATCAAGACCCCGGATTCCACCAACGAAATCGATGCGCTTATCTGTTCGAACATCCGTAATATTTAGCAATGGTTCCAATACCTTTTGAGTCAAAATGGTAACGTCGAGCTGTCCGGTGGGGCTTTCGTCATAAGCGCAGGATTTGGCTGTGAGCTGATACCATTGTTTGCCGAGGTACATGCCAAAGGTGTGAATGGCAGCAGGACGAAATTGCCCGGATTTTAGCTCCACCACAAAATCGTTGGAAATCAGCTCCAGAAATTCTTCTTCCGAATGTCCGTTGAGGTCTTTTATCACCCGGTTGTAATCGAGTATTTCCAGTTGGTTGTCGGGAAACAAAACCGCGAGGAAGTAATTATCGGGCTTGCCGTCGGAAAGTTTGCCCGCTCTGCCGTTGACTAATTCCTGCCCGACTAAAGCTCCGGCGGCAGTGCGGTGATGGCCGTCGGCGACGTATAACTTTGGCACTTTATCTTCAAATAAACGGGAAATAGTACGAACCGCCTCCGGTTCTTTCACCGGCCATACCCGATGCTTTATTCCATCATTGGTGGAGAAATCATACTCAGGCGCCCTTCTCTTCACCTTATCAATCTGCTCGTCAATAGATTGCACCTGGGGGTATGAAAAAAATACAGGTTCATAGTTGAGCTTGCTTGCGCGAATGTGATTCTTCCGGTCCTCCTCTTTGTCCGGGCGAGTGAGTTCGTGCTTTTTTATCACGTCTTCAAAGTAATCGGCTATGGCGCAGCAACCGACAATACCCGTTTGGGAGTGTCCATTCCGGCAGAGCTGGTAAACAAAAAACTGCTCAGAATTATCGTGCACCACAATGCCGTCGCGCACTAATTTGTCAAAGTTGTCCTTTCCTTTCTTGTAAATTTCGGGAGCGTATTGGTCATGACCGCTGGGGAAATCAATCTCGGGTTTTATGACGTGGTAAAATGACTCCGGGTTTCCTTCGCTTTCTTGTAACGCTTCCTCCCGATTCAATACATCGTAGGGTTTACTCACCACTGCTTCCACCACTTCTTTTACGGGGCGGTAGGCTTTAAACGGAACAAATGTGGACATGGATATTTTAAATATTTCGTTGCAAAAGGCGGCAAAAATAGAATTTTGCGGGCAATGAAATAAAAATTCGAAACTGGTTTTAGTCATCCCGTCAATTCGCTTTCAACTTTTCTCAAATGATTTGTGCACGGAGAATAGATAAAAGCCTTCACATTTTGCTGTTAAGACATGGAGAACATGTTGGGAAAAAGGCAAGTGGGTGTTTCGCCTTCCCTTTCAGAAAAACTACCTTTGCTCAAAACGTACCTAAAATTTTGCACCATGAAAGTCACCTTTTACGGACACGCCTCGATACAAGTACTCATCAATGGCAAATACCTGGTATTCGACCCTTTTATCACCCCAAATGAAAAAGCCAGCCACATCGACGTGGATTCCATCGAAGCCGATTACGTGCTGCTCTCGCACGGTCATGTAGATCACGTGGCCGATGTGGAGCGCATTGCCAAAAAGAACGGCTCCACCATCGTGTCTTCATTTGAAGTGGCCACCTGGTTCGGCAACAAGGGTTTCAATCAGCACCCCATGAATCATGGCGGAAAGAATGAATTTGACTTCGGCACGGTCAAATACGTCAATGCCACGCATTCCAGTGTAATGCCCGATGGCAGCTATGGGGGCAATCCCGGCGGTTTTGTAATTTGGGGCGGCGGCCAGTGCTTTTACTTTGCCGGCGACACAGGCCTGACTCTGGACATGAAGCTCATACCCATGACCTGCCCCAAGTTGGATTTTGCCATCCTGCCCATCGGAGATAATTTCACCATGGGCTACGACGATGCGGCCCTTGCCGCAGAGTTCATCGAATGCGACACCATCGTCGGCGTGCATTACGATACTTTCGACATAATCAAGATTAACCACGATGCCGCCAAAAAGGCTTTTGAACAGCGTGGGAAAAAACTAATTTTGCCGGCCCTTGGCCAAACTATAGAAATATGACAGGGGGTGAAGGATTGGCGGTTCGAAAAATTTCTACCTCCTTGAATCCGCCATCCCTTCAATACTCGAATTCTTTGAAATGGGAAAAGTAATAGCACTCGCAAACCAGAAAGGCGGAGTGGGCAAAACCACCACCGCTATCAACCTCGCTGCCTGTGTGGCGATACTCGAAAATAAAGTCCTGCTGATTGATGCCGACCCTCAGTCCAACTCATCCTCCGGTGTAGGCGTTTTTGATGATGACATTGAAGAAAGTCTTTACGACTGCTTAGTGAATGAAGTGGACCCAAGCGATGCTATTTATGAAACGGAAACCCCCAACCTCCACCTCCTGCCATCTACCATCGATTTGGTGGGCGCTGAGCTGGAATTGGTTTTGAAAAACAAGCGGGAATACGTGCTCAAAGATGTTATTGACAAGGTGAGCGGCGACTACGATTACGTTTTTATAGACTGTCTGCCGTCCCTCGGCATCATCACACTAAACGCCCTCACCGCTGCCGATTCGGTTATCATCCCGGTGCAATGCGAATATTTCTCACTGGAGGGCCTCGGCAAGTTGCAGAATACCATCAACTTGGTAAAAAAGAATTTCAACCCCGATCTCGACATCGAGGGCATCCTGCTTTCCATGTACGACAGCCGGCTGCGGCTGGCCAACGTGGTGGTGAACGAGGTGAGGGATTTTTACAAGGAAAAAGTTTTTGATACCATTATTCACCGCAACTCTAAAGTGAGCGAGGCTCCCAATATGCACCTTCCCGTGGTCATGTACGACGCAGGCAGCCGCGGGACTATCAATTTCCTGAACCTCGCCAAAGAATTCCTGGAAAAGAATAAGGTCCACCAAAAAGTTAAGTCTGAACAATTATAAGTCAGGCAATCTTTGGCATTGCCCGATCAATTGACTGGCCTTTAGGGCCGGCTATGAACAACCGAACGCAAATTAAAATGGCAAAAAAAGTAAAGAAAAAAGAACTGGGGTTAGGCATTCGCGCCCTGCTGACTAACATCGACGAACAACCGCCGGAACAGCAAAGAGAAGCGGTGAAAGAACTCACCCATACCGTCGCCATTATTCCCATGACCGAAATCGAAGTGAACCCCTTTCAACCCCGCAAGGAATTCGACGTGGAAGCCCTCGCAGAATTGGCCGAATCCCTCAATACCCACGGCCTCATTCAGCCGCTGACTGTGCGCCGCCTCGCTCACAACCAATACCAGCTCATTTCCGGCGAACGCCGCTTGCGTGCTGCCAAAATTGCCGGGCTGACCGAAGTACCGGCATACATCCGTCTGGCCAACGACCAGGAGATGATAGAAATGGCTTTGGTGGAAAATATTCAGCGCGAAGACCTCAACGCCATTGAGGTGGCCATCACGTACCAGCGGCTCATCGATGAGTGCAGCCTTACGCACGAAAACCTCTCGGAGCGCGTGGGGAAAAAGCGCTCCACAGTCACCAACTTTTTGCGCCTTCTCAAACTCACGCCCGATATTCAAAAAGGGCTCAAGGAAGGTACATTGTCCATGGGCCACGCCCGTGCCCTGCTCGGCGTCGATGACATAGCCCTGCAACTTTCTCTTTACAAACAAATCGTTGATAAAGACCTGTCTGTACGCGCAACTGAAGCACTTGTTCGAAGCTACAAAGAACCGGCAAATACCACCCGTCCGGCAAAGCAATCCCTTCCGCCTGACTTACTGACCGTCAGGGACAACTTGCGCAGTTTTCTTGGCGCCAAGGTGGAACTGAAACGCAAACCCAATGGAGCCGGACAAATCAACATCCCGTTCTCTGACGATGGCGAGTTGAATAGAATCCTGGATATTTTGGAAAAGGATTCGTAAGTTTTTTATAAGCGAGTCCCCAAATCACGACTGAGATAAATTGCATCACCATCCCCTGCCTGGCGAATTTTCCTGCGGGTTAACGGAAAGCAAACGATGCTATCTGCCAGCCAAGGCATTCGTTTTTGGATTTATGAAATGGATATGTTTTACGGCCTTTTTTCTGCTTATATATTGCGCTCACCCGGTATCAGGGCAGGTGCCAGATTCGATGATGCTGCCTCCCGCCGTAGTTGTTGATACTATTTATCCGATGGCCGGACCAGTGGCCATTCCGGCTGCCGGCACCGTTCCGGCAAAACCTAAAAAGAAAAGGTTTATCAAGAAATTTTTCGAAGACTACCCCAACCCAAACAAGGCTCTTTATGCAGCCCTTGCCATTCCGGGGGGGGGACAGATTTACAACAAGCGCTGGTGGAAAGTGCCCATTGCATGGGCCGGCTATGTGGCCATGATTGTGGCCATCGACTCCAATACCAAGAATTACAAGCGTTTTCAAAATGCCTATATCGCCGAGCTGAACGGCGAGCCCCACGAATTTGATAATACCCGCCTCGATGCGGGCGACCTTAAGCGCATTCGCGATGGCTACGACAAAAACAAACAGCTGTCTTACATTGGTCTGTTTGGAGTGCATTTGTTGGTAACTGCCGAAGCATTTGTCGACAGCCATCTCCGAAGCTTTGACGTAAGTGATGATCTGAGTTTCAGGATAAATCCAACTCTTGGAACGCTTGCATCGGGTGAGGCCTTCCCCGGCGTTAGCATTTCGTTGCAATTGAGATAAAATGAGCTTGGTCCGGGATTGGAAATCTGGTCGTGTATAAAATGCGTTGAAGATTTTACCAAAGTAGCAGGGTAACTTGAAGCCCTCCCGGATACCACCGACGCGATTAAAATGTTACCAGAAACCCCACCCTGCCAACAGTAAGAGTTTTCGAGTTTCTCAATTCTCAATTCTTTTCACCTTCAATCCTCTTTTTTTCAACAAACGAATCAACCCTTTGCCACCGAGCAAATGACCGGCTCCCACGGCGGTGAACAGGCTCGTCTGTCCGGCAAGTTCTTCGATGCGTTGTGCCATCACCACATTCCGGTCGTACAAAAGCTTCTTGCGCAGGCCTCCAGCACTTTTTTTCATCAACTTGTGGAGCATTGGCAATTCTCCGCGTTGATACAAATGGGCATAATGGTGGATTTTCCGGCGGAAGCGGCTGATATTTCGCACGGTATCGAGAAGCATCTTCACTTGTTTTTCCACGGGAATACTGGCCAACGTTTTCACCTGTGCCTCAAAAGTTTCGATGCCGCGCAGGTCCTTTCCAGTTTTGAGGGCATAACTCCATAAATAGCTATCCAGCGATTTGGGCCGGTCCGATTGCAGCAATGACTCCCCAATTAAATTCACCACAACAAAGGGCACCACTTTATTGAATCTCAACAAATGCAGCCCCGTGGCCTTGAGCAACATATTTTGGACTTTGAGGAATTTACGTGGTGGAAGGTAATCTTCCAACGACTTTCCTTGCGGCAACATCAGGCTATCCTCGTTGCCCGGGGCGTCGAGTTCATCGATGTGATATTCGGCAGCGAAAGAATCGCAACTGTCGATTAATGGAAGGAGGTGATGCGTCATAGAAAACGCGCGCTCATCGCGAACGTGCATGGTCCCGAACAGATAGGAGCACGCCGGTAATCGCTCACCTTCAATTTTCCAAAGTAGCGACAAAGCTGCAAATTGTTAGATGAAAGTGGAATAGAGGCAACGGAGTCGGATTCAAATGTTCGGTGCCGTTGAAATCCAGTCTCTATTATTCGTATTCGAAAGGCAAAACTTTGGAGCTCTTCACTGTCGAGAGCGTCATCAATGTCTTGAGGCGTTCGATTTCCTCAATTTGGGAAAGCGTTTTAAAGAGCAATTGCTCGTAAGAAGGTATGTCTTTGCACACGATCTTTATGAGGAAATCGGCCTCTCCCGTGATGATGTAGCACTCCACGATTTCATCGATGGCCTTAATTTTTTCCAAAAAATTGTTCAGTGCATTTTCCTTCTGCCAGGCCAGCGAAACCTGCACGAAAGTCTGTACATTGAGGCCAATGCTTTGCGGGCTGACTTGTGCGTGGTAACTCTCGATATATCCCAGCTGCTCGAGTTTTTTCACCCGCTCTAAAGTCGGTGCCGGTGACAAACCGATTTTTTTGGATAAATCGAGATTTGTGATTTTGCAATTCTCCTGTAATATTTTCAAAATTTTCAGGTCCGTGCGGTCGAGTTTGTCAGCCATCGTTCGTTTTTGATAAAAGTGCGCATTGACGTTGGGGCTCATTGAATTTCGGGGACGCTCAAATACGCAACTCGGGTTATGCCAGATTAGACAGATAATAAAAATCGGCGCAAGATAGGAAGTAGTAGAACGAACTACAATAAATTTTGCCCAAAACCTACCTTAATTCCATTATATAGAGGATTTATACCGAATTTACCAATAAAATTTTGGCCGCTCCACTTCTTCAATCCGGTAATTGCAGCAGTAAAATCCTGGAAAAATACACCTGAATGTTTCTTTTTTTATCTTCGCAACTTTAAGAGTATTCAGGTTGTTTTATCCTCCATCATTAACATTTATCACCAAACAAAATAACAGACAATGGCTTTTGAAATCACAGATGCAAACTTCCAGGAAAAAGTATTAGACAGAAAGGGAGTCTCTGTTCTCGACTTTTGGGCTGAGTGGTGCGGCCCCTGCCGCATGATAGCGCCCATCATTGAAAAACTATCCGAAGAGTATACCGATAAAGTGCTTGTCGGCAAGGTCAATGTAGACAACAACCCCGAAGTGCCCATGAAATACGGCATTCGCAGCATCCCCACCATCATCATCATGAAAGATGGCGAGGTAGCTCATAAGCATGTGGGTTATACCACCCAGGCTAAACTCGCGGAACTGATTGACAGCCAGTTGGCATAGATAACACATTGGTCTTTCGCCTCCGGCAATAGAAAATAGAGCCTGCGCTAAGACGCAGCTATTGCGATAAAACCCTCAGATGACGCATGTTGTTTGAGGGTTTTGTATTGGCCTCAATAGGTGAAAGTGCACATCCAGTCCCAGATGACCTGCCTCCGGAAAAACACCCATACCCCACCCGCGAGAGCAGCAAAAATTGTAAGTATTTTTAGAAGCCTGCTTGTCTGATCGTACCGCTCCTTGCGGCTCTTGTATTTGCGTTTGCGAGATTGGTACATGCGGTTGCGTTGAATGGCTAAATGGTTGAATTGTGGATGGTCAGTGTCACTCAGACAATGTTGCTTTAGCGAAATACGGTATGTTTTGGGGCGGGGTAATGAAATGCTGAATAGACACCTATCATGTTTATAACTTGCTGATTACGAATCAATTTGAAAATACCTATAAGCCACACCGCACGTCATTAATAGGCTTGATAAAAAATGACTCCCCGGAATACGCAGGCCCATTTAGCCATTCAACCTGCTAAATCTTGAAAGCCATTTCATCGGCGATGGTTTGCTGCACCTGATAGTCCTTCGATTTGTCTCCGGCAGGTGCTGCCCCTGTTTCCTTCTTTCCGGCCGCTTTCGGCATCGCAATTTCAAATTCCTCTTCCTCCGCAATGGCAGGTGCCTCCGGCGCATCGAAAATGCCCTGCATTCGCTCCTCTTTCTTAAACAGTGATTTCCCGCCGTCGAACAACGCGATAAGCTCGCCGATGCCGATGTCCTTGCTGCCCCGTTGATAAGTTCCGGGAGCCTTCGGAGTATCGAGCAAGTCGGAAGCTATGAACTGGCCAAGCTGGTAATACGATTCCCATTGCACGGGGTCAAAAAATTGGTCGGCCGTGCTTTCGTGCGGAAAATCGGGATGGTAAATTTTGTACTTAAAAGTATCGAATTGCGGATTCTTTTCACCCTCCTGGTCGTATTCCGGCACAAAGAGTTTTCGCGGGGAAGTCACGGAGGATTTGATGTAAACGAGTGTTCCGGTTTTGATCCGGTCCCTGCCGGTCAAATGTTGCTTTGCCCGCAATTTTTCATTCACCAATTCTACGGCCTTGTCCTTCCATTTGTCGAACTCCCCGGCGGGCAGGTCAATGCCACGGGTGGCCTTCAGGTCTACCCTGAATTTCAAAATAGAAGCGTCCGTCTTAGAATAAAAATAATTGACCAGGGCCTCTAACTTCACCGTTTTTTCAACGTGGGTATGACCCATTTTCACCTTTCTTTGGAAGGTGATGGCCTGGCCTTTATCATCGGTCACCAAAAACTCTTCCCATATTTTCAAGAGGTCGGCAATGGCAAACCTCTTCCGGGCGTAGCCCGACGAAGGCCGCGGCCTGATGAGGTCCACGGGGTCCTGGCCGGGCCGGAAACTGATGTCGATGCCCAGCTCGTTGCGAGCGCGTATGGAGAGGTTTTCCAAATCTGCAAAAGTGCTGTCGGGATCGGCCCCGGCATCCACGGCCAGAATGAGACGGCACTTCCGGCGCAGCAATTCATAAACGGCCAGATTTTCAATATGACCGCCGTCGGAAATATTGAGTTTGCGATTTTCGGTACCTATTTTCGAGAGCAACTCTTTGAAAAAAAACGAGGGCCACCATACGAGATGCGTAGCCTGCTCCGGAAGAAACGACCGTGGTTTGGACTCCGGGTTGTTTGCCCAAAAGCCCAAACGGGCATTGAAGAGCGTCATCAAAATGCTCAGTATTTTATTGGAGTAAATACCCATACCGGGGTTTACGGCTGCCGCCGAAATAGTGAGGGCAGCCGGCAAAGTCATGTGCTTGTACCCGGGAAATTCAGCCGTTCGCACGTATTTCGACAGCTTCGACCCGCAGTACAACGGCGACAACAAGAAATAGTCACTGGCCTTGGCCCCTTTGAATTTATTGTCGCCACCCGGATTTTGGAGGTTCAAACAAGTGTTGATGAGCGGATACGGAGCTAAGTAATCCCGGTTGCTGTCGAAGGCTCCATCCATTGAAAAAACATCCTTGAGGAGCAAATTCTTGAACTGCCCGCCGGTGTGGCTCAGAAAGGCGTCTGCCAATTGTTTGCGGTAAAAACGGTGAAAACTGAGCGAATTCGGATTCAGAAAAAAACCGGAAACGTAGAGTATTGCTGCTCCTCCCAGGGCCATCCATATCTGCTGCCCCGACCATGTCTCGCTGCTGTCGAGGGTGACAATAGCGGCCACCGCGAGGAAACCCAAAATCACGATGGCAACGAACGACTCAAGTCTGGTGAAAAACTTTGAAACGCTCAGGCTGAAATTCATCAACAAATTGAGCATCAGATGCACCGCTAATATTCCACCGGTTATCCACAGCGCAGGCTCCAACAAATTCATGACCATATTACCTTCTAAATTCCAATCCAGCACGGAGCCTCTGACATCTAAAAAAGAAAGGGAGGCAACAGCTTTAAACAAAAGGTAAGTCATGACCAATGTGGCAGCAGGACTGAGTAAACTCATGAGCCAGCTGACGAGAAAGCCAAAAGTGAGCAATGCGGTATTCCACAACTTTTCCAGCTTGCCCTGTCCCGGTATCAGGTAGTTGCCGTAGCTGCGCAAATGCCTGATTTTATCTTCATCAAACAGCCCGTCGTAACCATTCTTTTCCTTGATGGTAGTTTGAAGATAGGCCCCCGTGTAGCCCCCCCCCGACACCGTGGAGATATAGTCTGCCTTTTCCAAAATCTTGAAAAGATTCAGCGTCCGCAAAAAACCGAGGTTGATGGTCGCAGAACGTATGCCCCCGCCGGACATGGCGATGCCGAATTTGTTCTCGTCAAATTTTCCGGCTGATTCATCCCCGTGCAATAACTTGCGGCGGCCCGTCAGCACCTTTTTTTCCTCCCGGAGTACGTCGTCGAATCTATGGGTTCCCATGCGATATAATTTTAATAATAAAAGTTTCGAAAGGTAAGAATTTCAGTTTGTCCGGCCAAACCGGTTCCACTTATTCGCCCCGTAAAGGATATACCATTACCATCCCCTGCAGCCATGCTGAACGCACCCGTCCGCAAGGTTCCAAACGTGCAGCACTGGCCAGAATTCATCCCCACCGTCTGAAAAATAAATGAAAAAGTTTATATTTGGCGCACCATAAAAAATCAATGATGCCACGCCCCCTCGTCACCGTTGCCCCTTTGCAGCACTGCGGCGCCCGCCGCATAAAAGTGGATTGCCCTTTCGGCGAGGTGGTGATTTTCAAAATAAAGATGGACGAAGAAAACGGGAGGACTGGCGCCAAGCCCTACGCACCTCACCGTGCAGGGAATGGCTACAGGCTGAAATTGGTGCAGGAGGCATTGGGTCACGCATCCATCAAAATGGCGGAAATTTATCTGCCCCTGACATCTAACGCATTGAACATACTCAAAAGCCCCATCGATAACCTGAAATTGAAATGACTTTCGTACCTTCACACTGGCTCAATTTAGTAAATTTCCTATCCTTATTTCGTGGATAGTTTTTTTACTAAATTGAAACCAAATATTTTAAACCGCCCGTTCTTAAAGATTTGTTTTACTGCTTGTTACAAAACAACTTCTTTTACATGCG
>CAZPHZ010000051.1:0-12653 GCA_964586035.1 uncultured Saprospiraceae bacterium | reverse complement strand
TGGAGTGTGTTGAGATAGTGTGAATTCACCCTTCCCAGCCATCTCAACCTCCTCAACTCTCTCAACCCCCTCAGCCATCTCAACCCCCTCAACCATCTCAACCCCCTCAACCATCTCAACCTCCTCAACCATCTCAACCTTACCCACCACACCTACAACTGACACCCTCCCGTGAAGCCCGTGGCATCGAAGGTTGTCTCTAAATACCCTGCTTCCTGGCTGTTGAGATCGAATGCCTCGATAATGAGGCCGTTGGCCGTACCGTTGCGAATGGGGCTGCAATACTCGAAAAGGTAATAGCTGTTGGCCTCACTATTTACGATGGAGGCTATTTGTTTGAAAGTCGTTGTGAGCTTGTCCACCGAGTCGATTTGAAAAAATCCACTGCGGCCAAAATTTTGCAAATCCAAAACATTTATCTCGTTGCCCACGCCGAGTGTAAACCAGGTGATGTCATTCGGAGTAGCAGCAACGGCGTCGTAAGCATCCTGCTTCACGTACCTGTTGGCGCGATCCTCCCCATCTGTGAACAACACGACGGAAGCAGCAAATGCGATTTCCTGGTCCTGGTAACTTGCCAGCATTTGCTGGGCAATATCAGCCGACTTGATGACGGCACCATAAAGGTCGGTTGAGTTGTCGTTGCTGATGTTGGGAGTAATGGAACTCACTGCGGCTTTAAGTTCCCAAATATCTGTAGTGACGGGCTCCAACTCGTGCAGTATGTCTTCGCCATCGAACCACCAAATGCCCATGGCAGTAGTATTATCAGGGGCTTCGGGTATAATCTCATCGATAAAAGCCAATGCCGCTTCCTGCAATTGCGCCAGCGAATTTTGCAATACCGAGCCGCTCAGGTCAAGCACCAGCAAGGTAGTGTGATTGAAAACCTGCTCTCTTCCCGAAATGCGACGTTCGGCCTCGAATTTGGAAATGACGCGATGACAGGGGTCGTTGAGACCTTTTTCGTAAATGACAAAATTGTCCTGGGTGAGGTATCCCACCGGATTGTTGTTCCGGTCCTGCACTTTAAAAAATAAAGAAATCTTGGAGGGCAGTGTCACCGTTGGCCCCTCGAGAATGGTGAGTTTGAGTTTTGTTTTATTGGCCTCCTGAAAACAGTCTCCGAAAGCCGGGTCTTTTTTGCAACTTCCGGAAAATAAAATCAGCAGAGCAAGACTGAGAAAAGAAATCAGATACTTCATGGTCATAAACTTTAGATTGTTTGCTACTCGATTTTAGAGTTTATTGTTTCGATGTGCGGACAAAAATTACTTGGAATGTTTTGAATACAATATCCATCTTAACGAAAGGCGAAGTTGAAATATTTGCTCTTGCTGGAAAATACCAAAGCAACTATGTATAATATTTATAAGGAATAGGGGCTCATGAATTCTCGACGTTTTTTTTATACGGCAAAAGCCCTAAGACCTTTCAATCTTAGGGCTTTTTGTGCCAAATGTGGACGTAGGGACTATTTCCCTCCGAAACCTTGATTACTTGCAGGCACAGACTCTTGGGTAGGTTTAGGACCAACTTTACCTTTAATCTTTAGTACGTGCTTGTTGGTGGCTTCGTTGGTCGTTAGCGTCACCGTCTTTTGGAATGGGCCGATACGGTTTGTGTCGTAACGAACTTCAATCTTAGACGTTTCACCCGGGAGGATAGGATCTTTTGGCCATTTTGGTACAGTGCATCCGCAGCTACCTTTGGCGTTGCTAATAATGAGGGGCTCGGTACCCGTATTTGTAAACTTAAAAATACGGAGAGGATCGGCACCCTGAACGATTTGACCGTAGTCAATTTCAGTTTTCTCAAACTGCATAACCGGACCTGAAGCAGGTGGTGTATCCTGAGCAAAGCTCACAGACGACAGAAGTGCTACAAAAGCAAAAATTGAAAGTACTTTTTTCATTAGTAAAATGATTTAAAGTTCATGATAATTTCAGGGGACAAATTTAGACCATTTCCCAATGCGCCGAAAGGCATGATTGTTACAGCCCAGTTAATAAGTTGTTAACCGTGCGTTTATTGTTGGATTTTTTATTCGCCACTATAATTGACTTTTTTCACGCCGGATCCCAAAATTTTTCTATATTTTTGCCAACAGTAGCACATGCATTTGAAATTATGTTCTGTTGTAAGGCTTTATTGAGTGTATGCCGCTGTTTGACACTATCGACGAATTACCAGTATTTTATTCTGTCGCACCTAACCAAATCTAACTATCTCAAAACGCTATGCTGGAAGTACCTATAGAAGACATGTTGACTCCAAATACCGAAGACCTTGAATTGACGTATAAAAAGGAAGTCCTGAAAGATTTCTGGATTTGTTGTGTCAGCCGGGAAGCAAGTATTATGGGCCGGCGTGAGGTACTCAATGGAAAAGGGAAATTTGGAATCGTCGGTGATGGCAAGGAAGTGCCTCAGGTGGCAATGGCCAGAGCTTTTAAGAAAGGCGATTGGCGTTCAGGATATTACAGAGACCAGACCTTCATGTTTGCTATGGGGCTTTCCTCAGTCGAAGAGTTTTTCGCACAGATTTACGCCGATTCTGAAAACGACAGCGCCTCAGGGGGGCGCCAGATGAATAGCCATTATGCAACAGCTGTGATTGACGATGATGGAGAATGGTTGGATCAGACTGACCTTTTCAATGTCTCCGCAGATGTGTCGAGTACTGCAGGGCAAATGGCCCGTGCGGTAGGTTTGGCACTCGCCTCCAAAAAATACCGGCAATCAAGCGAATTGAACAACAACTCCAATTTTTCCAAAAATGGAAATGAAGTGTGCTTTTGCACCATCGGAGATGCGAGTACCACAGAAGGTATTTTCTGGGAGTCGGTGAATGCAGCTGCCGTGCAACACATTCCCATGCTCATTTCCGTCTGGGACGATGGCTACGGTATCTCCGTTCCCAAAAAATTTCAAACCACCAAGGCCAGCATCTCAGAATTGCTGCAAGGATTCAAACTCAATGACAAGAACGAGGGCTTAGACATTTATGAGGAAAAATGCTGGAACTACCCCGCCCTCTGCGAGCTGTATGAAAATTCCGTAAAAAAAGTTCGTGAGACACATGTACCTGCCTTGGTACATATTGAGGAATGCACGCAACAACTCGGTCACTCCACATCTGGCTCGCACGAGCGGTACAAATCAAAAGACAGGCTGGCCTGGGAAAAGGAATTTGACTGCATCGAGGTCATGGCCAACTGGATGGTCCAATCAGAAATTGCTTCAGATGAAGAAATCCAGAGTATGAAATCCCGGGCAAAAAAATACGTCCGGGAATGTAAAGACAAAGCGTGGGAAAAGTACAAGGCGCCAATTAGAAAGGAAAAACAGAAACTGGAAAGCATTTACGAAACAGTTCTCAAAAGCACGGCCCTGAATAACGAGGTCACCTTGTTGCGGCAGGAAATACATCAAAATCCATTTTTGATTTACAGTGATTTGGTGCGTAATGCCCGCCAACTATTTTTTTTGGTAAGAAAAGAAAAACCGGCAGGTATCGATGAGTTAGAAAACTTCATAACATTGGCGGGAAGTATCGCCCACAAACGATACCACACAAACCTGTATAGTTCCAGCAAATATGCTGCCCTCAACGTTCCCGTTGTACCACCTGTTTATTCGGAAGATTCCGTTCAGAAAAACGGGTATGAAGTCCTCAACATCTTTTTTGACAAAGCCTTGGAAAAACATAAAAATCTTTTCGCCTTTGGCGAAGATGTGGGAATAATTGGCGGGGTCAACCAATCATTTATGGGCTTGCAGGAAAAGTACGGCATGGAGCGCGTTTTCGACACAGGTATTCGGGAATGGAGCATCGTCGGGCAAGCCATTGGCATGGCTCTTCGCGGCCTCCGGCCCATTGCCGAAATCCAATATCTCGACTACCTTGTCTATGGAATCGTCCCCATGACCGACGACCTTTCTACCTTGCGCTACCGCAGCAACAACCAGCAGCAAGCTCCAGCAATTATACGTACTCGTGGTCACAGACTTGAGGGAATTTGGCATTCCGGTTCACCCATCGGAATGATTGTCAACTCCATCAGGGGAATGTACCTGCTTGTCCCCCGCAATTTTGTTCAGGCGGCAGGAATGTACAATACCTTGCTGAATAGCGATGACCCCGCTCTCGTCATCGAGTGCCTCAATGGCTATCGCCTCAAAGAAAGGGTTCCCGACAACATCGGTGAGTACACAGTGCCACTGGGCGTTCCGGAAATATTGACCGAAGGCACCGATGTGACATTGGTAACTTATGGTTCCTGTGTGCGCGTTGCTGCCGAGGGCGTTCGCCAACTGGCAGCCCATGGCATCTCAGTCGAGCTGATTGATGTGCAAACACTTTTGCCTTTCGACCTGGAAAACCGCATAGTTGCGTCTTTGTCGAAAACCAATAGAATTGTCTTCATGGACGAAGACGTACCCGGAGGCGGGTCCGCCTTTATGATGCGCGAGGTTCTCGAAGTGCAAAAAGGATACAGATTCCTTGACTCACCTCCTTTGACCATCACAGCTAAAGAACACCGTACACCATTTGGCTCCGATGGCGATTATTTCTCCAAGCCCAATTCGGAAGATGTTTTTGAATCCATTTTCGATTTGATGCAGGAAGCCGAACCCACCAGATTCTGATTCCGGCTGAATCATTTTCAGTCAATTGTTTTCCGTTAATTCTCCGAAGGCAAAACCTTAAAGGGGAACGGTCTGTTATTCATCGGTAAAAAAAACATTGCGGCGGCAATCCTCGATTGCTTTGCTCCAATGATTGCCGGTACTGCATAAAAAACCATTGAAGCTGGCAGGCACCGTTTCAAATAAGTTTAGTGTCAATACAAAACGCATGAGTGAGAAGTCAACTAATACCTCCATCTTGTCCGATACCGCTGGACTTTTTGAGCATATCAGCCTTCCCGGTGAAGGGTATTATTTTGTGCCATTCACTTCAGTAGATAACCTCCCAAACCATTGGGAAAAGATTCAACCAGACAATATTTTTCTTCAGCGCACCTATTTGGAAACTTTGGAACGAAAGCCGCCCCGGGGTATGCAGTTTACTTATTTACTTTTTTACAAAGATTCTGTTCCCATAGGATTGGCGTATTGCCAAATTTCCAATTTCAGACCTGACAAAAGCATCCGTGACTTATCGGTAAAAGACAGATACCCATGCATAATCAGAGCCTTTGCACGTTCCTTCAAAAACTTCGTCGTCAGCAAGTTTGACCACAATCTGCTGGTTTGCGGCAATTTGCTACTCACGGGAGAACACGGATTCCATTTTGTTCCGGGCCAGGTGAGTAAAACCACCCAGTTCAGATTGATAGAGGAGGCCCTTATTTTGGTACAAAAATACTGGGAAGACAAAGGATTGGAAGTGGATGGTATTTTCATAAAAGATGTTGAGCGGGACCACCGCGCACCAAGCCGGATTTTCGTGGAAAAGAAATTCCGGGAATTTACTTTTCACCCAAACATGATCATGCCTCTGCGGGCGGAGTGGGCCACTTTCGACGATTACCTCAAAGCTGTTACCTCGAAGTATAGGGTGCGGGCAAAAAGTGCATTTAAACGCGCCGCCAAACTGGAAAAACGTGAACTAACAGAACAGCAAATTACCGGCAACAAGGAACGCCTGTATGAGCTTTATAAAAAGGTAATGGACAACGCCAGTTTCAATATGGTGGTCTTGCACGAAGATTATCTGCCGTCATTGAAGCGCAATCTTGGCGACCGGTTCAAAATTATTGGGTATTATATGGATGGTGAATTAGCGGGGTATTACTCCACCATTTTGAACTACGGCGAATTGGAGGCCCATTTTTTGGGATTCGAACCTGCGCGCAACAAGGATTGCCAGATTTACCTGAACATGCTCTTCGACATTTTGCGCAACGGCATCGACCAGAAAGTAGAACGCGTCGTTTATGCCCGAACGGCAATGGAAATCAAGAGTTCAGTAGGTGCTGAACCTTTCGAAATGTATTGCTACATCCGGTCGAACAACACCATTACTAACAAAATCCTGCCTCCTCTGCTCGAGTACCTCCGCCCTCCCGATGACTGGGTTCCCCGCCAACCTTTCGGGAAAAAGTAATCGCCTCCGACTTTTCATTTAGGCATTAAAATAGTTTTGTGGCCGCGCATTTATTACATTAGCGCGGTCAGTTATATCGAGTATAAGCCTGAATTTGTATGAGGTTCTACTTTTCCAATTTAATATCCTTTCTAAAAGACCGTTTCAGCCTGGGTGGCCACCGCACCAATGAAGAAGAGACTATCGCTGAAATCCGGAAAAGCATAGAATTCAGAGGGGTAAATATATGGGTGCTCATATTTGCCATATTCATCGCTTCTATTGGCCTCAACCTCAATTCCACAGCAATCATTATTGGAGCCATGTTGCTTTCTCCGCTCATGGGACCCATCATCGGAATTGGGCTCGGAGTAGGCATCAGCGACGTAGAACTAATAAAAAAAGCAGCAAGAAATCTCGCACTGATGGTATTCATCAGCGTGGCAACCTCGGCAATTTACTTTCTCATCAGTCCAGTTCTCGCTGAAAAATCAGAACTGCTGGCCCGCACCACACCAACCATCTGGGATGTGTTTATCGGGCTATTTGGCGGACTGGCGGGAATTGTTGCTATTTCCACCCGCGAGCACGGCAACGTAATTCCCGGTGTGGCAATTGCCACAGCGTTAATGCCGCCCCTCTGTACCGCCGGTTATGGCCTTGCCATTGGCAATGCAAGTTATTTTTTCGGCGCATTTTATTTGTTCACCATCAATTCCACCTTTATTTGTCTGGCCACCATATTAATTGTGCGGTTTCTCAATTTCCAAGAGGAGGCTTTTATGAGTCCTCAAATGAAAAAAAGAGTAAAAACCTTAATTGGAGTAGTAGTAATTGCCGTCGTTGTTCCCAGCATTTACATCGCCCAGGGGCTGGTCAGGGAGAGTCTTTTCGAACAAAAAGCGCGGCACTTCGTCAGCCAGGTTTTTGATTTTTCAGCTACGGAAGTTCTGAAATACAAGACCATTTATAATCCCGAAAAACAAATCGAAGTCATCCTCATCGGCAAGCGCCTCGACGAAAACACCATCGCCAATCTGAGCAACCAACTTGAAGGTTATCAATTAGCTGGCACTGAACTCACCATCAAACAAGCTGAAAAAACTTTGGATGCAGAGGCTTTGAAATCACAGGTTCTGGAAGATTTTATGACCCGGAACTTGGACAGTTTAGATAGTAAAAACGAGCAGATATCTTTTCTTACCGGAGAAATAGTCAAATTGAAGGGAAGAGAGTATCCTACCCGGCAACTTTCTGAGGAATTTGCAGCAATAGACCCCAATCTGCAAGCCTTTTCAGTGCAACAGGTGGAGGTTTTCAACCGGGATAGTCAGGCGCAGGATACCCTGCATTTTGCCTACACGAAGTTTTCAAAAATTCCCAAAAAAGAAGAGTTGAAGAAGTTGCACGACTGGCTCAAGGTCCGTATCAAAGCTGATAGTTTGAAAATTTTTGTAGAGTAATCCCGATTGGAATTCGTGCTGAAAGCATATATTCTCGATTAACTTTGACCCCTGCCTGGGGCAAATTGATGTGCACTTTGGGAGATAGATGGAGGCTCAGGCCTGTGGTTATAAACACCCTAATCCTTTTGCGATGAAAATTAATTTCATCTACTCCGGAGCACTCCTCTTCGTGCTCACATTTTGCAATGCTGGCTGTAGTGTAAAAAAAGCAGACCAGGTTCCTCTTAAAAACTACCTGGATGAATCAAAGGCGGATTTCGATCATCGAATGGCTTGGTGGCAGGAGGCTCGTTTCGGTATGTTCATACATTGGGGACTGTATTCGATCCCGGCGGGAGAATGGAACGGCGAGACCAACCACGCAGAGTGGATACGAACCACCGCACAAATTCCCCTCGAAACCTACGACACGCTGGTCCACCATTTCAACCCGGTAAAATTCGATGCAGATGCCTGGGTAAAAATGGCGAAGGACGCAGGCATGAAATACATCACTATCACGAGCAAACATCACGACGGATTTTGCCTTTTCGACAGTAAGGAAACTGAGTTTGACATCATGTCTACCCCTTACCATAAGGATATTTTGAAACAATTAGCCTTTGCCTGTAAGAGGGAAAACATCAAACTTTGCTTTTACCATTCCATTATGGACTGGCACCATCCAGATTATTTACCCCGTCGCAATTGGGAGACAGGAAGAAACGTGGAAAATGCTGATTTCAACCGCTACATAAAACACCTGAAAGCGCAGTTAAAAGAACTCACTACCAATTACGGTGACATTGGCGTCCTTTGGTTCGACGGTGAATGGGAGGAAACCTGGACCCATGAAATGGGTCTCGACCTATACAATTACGTACGCAACCTCCAGCCAGACATCATCATAAACAACCGCGTGGACAAAGGGCGGGGCGGCATGGCTGGCATGACTACCGAGGGCTTCGCCGGCGACTTCGGCACGCCCGAACAGGAAATACCTGCCACCGGCCTGCCCGGCATCGACTGGGAGAGCTGCATGACAATGAACGGTCACTGGGGGTACAACAAGGCCGACAAAAACTTCAAGTCCTCCAAGGATTTGATTAGAAAACTCGTGGACATTGCGTCCAAAGGCGGCAACTACCTCCTGAACATTGGCCCCACCTCAGAAGGCCTTTTCCCGCCGGAGAGCGTTGACCGGCTCCGCGATATTGGCAAATGGATGAAACTCAACAGTGAATCCATCTATGGCACTTCGGCCAGCCCATTTTCCAAGTTGAATTGGGGCCGCTGCACCCAAAAAATGGTTGGGGACAACACTTATTTATATCTCCACGTTTTCGACCGGCCGTCAAATGGAAAATTGGTGCTGCCTGGCGTGGCAAATGAGCCTTTGGAGGCATATTTTCTCGCCGACCCCGGCAAACAAAACTTACCGGTAAAACGACATGAAGACGCTCTGGCAGTGGAGCTTCCACCCAGCCTTCCCGACAAGGTAAATACCGTGGTGGTCGTCATTTTAAAGGGCCAAATTGAAATACACAATGCTCCGGTTGCGGCTGTACCACACAACATTTTCGTGCACAAGTTATCGGTCCCATTGTCCACGGGTTCCAGCGAAGATGAAATTCATTACACGACAACGGGTACCATGCCCACGGCAAAATCGACAAAATACACCGGAGCTATTTCCATTTTCGAGACGACGACAATCACGGCGAGATCATTTCGAAAAGAGCACCCGGTGAGCAGCGTTTTTCAGGAAACTTACACGAAAGTTAAACCAACCCCTGGGCAGGAGTTGGCGGCAGCCGCTCCAGGTATTCAATTCTTGTATTTCGAGGGCGATTGGGACGAACTCCCCGATTTCAGTTTTATGAAGCCACTGAAAGTGGGTGTATCAACAGGATTTGACCGATCTGCCATGAATGAGGATGGCGAACATTATGGATTCGAGTTCAGGGGTTTTATACGCATCCCGGAAGATGAAGTTTATACTTTTTTCACTGAATCGGATGACGGCAGCCGGCTTTGGATAGACCAGGCTTTGGTTGTGGACAATGACGGCCTTCACGGAATGGCAGAAGCATCGGGAACAATTGCTCTCGGCGCAGGACTGCATGAAATCTGGGTGCATTATTTTGAAAAGACCGGCGGCGATGACCTCGCAGTTTTTTGGGAAACAGCCGCCAATCGAAAAATAGAGATACCACCGGAGGTTCTGTTTCACATCCCGGAAAAATAACCGGTAACGGTTAAATATTGGTAACGGTTGAAATTGAGTGGCTAAAACATACTCTCGCTTGGCTTCCCACTCCGGACCCCCTGGAAGAGGAGCGAAAAGATGACGAGGTTTTGAAACACGTCAGCGTAAAATCCGGGAAGATGAAAAAACACGTATCAGGAAAATGATTATGGATTGCATTAACGCATTTTAGGCCTTATTTCCGGCCATTAGTGCCTTAATTTTTTACAGATTCCCTACCTTGACGCCTCAATAAAAAATTTATCAACCGCATAAATTGAAATCCATGAAAAAAGATTTAAAACGGCGCGCTTTTTTAAAAAATGCCGCTGCCCTGGCCACTCTGGTAGGTTTACCGGGTGCTTCCTCTTTCGCCAGGGCTGATAGCCACGAGTTGCTCGATGCTGCGAGTCAAACATTGCCAGGCACGGGCAAATCGGTCATTGGACTAAAGGTCCCGGCTATTAAACAGGTGAGAGCCGCTGTAATTGGTCTTGGAAACAGAGGGGAAGAGCATGCACGGCTCCTCAATGCCGTGGGAACTGATAAAGTCAAGCTCGTCGCCATCTGCGACATTCGGGAAAACATAGCCAACCGGTCCGCAGAATTTCTCAAGAAAAATGGGGGCCAAACTCCCGATGTTTACACCGGAAAAGAAGACGGTTGGAAGGAGATGCTGCAGCGCGACGACATCGACCTCGTTACCATCGCAACACCATGGGAATACCACGCCCCCATGGCGTTGTTCGCCATGCAACAAGGCAAACATGTAGCTATCGAAGTGCCCTGTGCGTATACTATTGAAGACTGCTGGAAACTGGTCAATACGGCGGAAGAAACACAGCGTAACTGTATGATTTTGGAAAACGTGTGCTATGGAGCGGAAGAAATGTGGATGTTAAATATGGTTAAAAGCGGTGTGTTTGGCCACCTCAACTACGCCGAGTGTGCATATATCCACAACTTGAAGGAATTACTCTTTTCAAAAACCTATTATTACAAAATGTGGCGCATCCGCCACAATGAAGTCCGCGATGGCAACCTTTACCCCACTCACGGACTTGGCCCCGTGGCACAATACATGGGTATGAACAGAGGCGATCGTTTCAACTACCTCGTTTCTATGTCTTCCAAACAGGCCAACCTCGACGCATACGCCCGTGAAGTTGAATCCGATAACGAATTCTTCGGTCGCACAGGGTTCGCACATGGTGATATGAACAACACACTCATCAAGTCGCATATAGGCCGTTCTATTCTCGTACAACACGACGTGACAACAGACAGGCCCTATAACCGGATCAACATGCTCGCTGGTACGAAAGCCTTCCACAAAGGGTACCCAAGCAAGATGTCTGTTCACGGAAAAGAACATCATTTCCTATCTGACGAAGATTATCAGGAATACCGGAGCCAATATGCACACCCGCTTTGGTCCAAACTCGAAAAAGAAGCTGAGAAAAACGGTGGTCACGGAGGAATGGACTTCGTCATGTTGTGGCGGTTAGTAGATTGTCTGAACCGCGGTATAGCTCTCGATATGGATGTGTACGACGCAGCTACCTGGTCGGTGGTGACGCCACTTTCAGAACTTTCCGTGCAGTTGGGCAGTGTTCCGGTAAAATTTCCCGATTTCACCAGAGGCAGATGGGAAGAGCAGCGCGAACTCGGAGTGATGGCAAATCCGTGAGAGGGAAGACGGTGACCGGTGGTCTGAGAACAAACTATGGACTGAAGCCTACGGACTACGGATTGAAAAAAGGACAATAACAAGATATGCAACTCCCCCTTCGCAGCCTGATATGGGCCATCATATGCCCCGGAACAGTGGCGGTAGTTCTGCCATTATTGATATTGAATACTTGGCCACATCCGGTAGCCGGAGAATGGGCATTTAATCAATATACCGGCCTGGGTCTGGTCATCGCTGGCGCCGCCGGGCTGAGTTGGTGCATTTTCTTTTTCTCCACGAAGGGCAGCGGGACATTGTCGCCGCTCGACCCGGCGACTAAGTTAGTCACGGGGGGACTCTATGGCTACATTCGCAACCCGATGTATCTATGCGTTCTGAGTGTGATTTTGGGAGAGATACTTTTTTTCAATTCCACTTTTCTCGTGGTATACGGCGGCGTAGTATTCCTGGCTTTTCATCTATTCATCACTTATTACGAAGAACCCTATCTGCGCAAAACTTTTGGCAAAGAATACGAAGACTATTGCGCAAAAGTAAGGCGCTGGTTGCCGGGGTGATTTTCTTTTTGCCATGAATTATTCGGGAAAAAATATTCTTGTCACAGGCGGTAGCAGGGGGATTGGCAAAGCTGTGGCTTTCGCATTTGCTAAACTCGGTGGCAGGGTTTGCATCAGTTTCCACACAGATAAAACAGCTGCCAAAGCGGTGGTAGAGGCCTTACCTGGCGACACACACTTTGCTGTGCGGGCGGATATTTCGAAGCCTGAAGCCGTGGAAAAAATGATGACCGCCATTGGGGAGGAATTTGAAAGCTTGAATGTAGTGGTCAACAATGCCGGCATCTATGTTCGCCACCCCGTGGCCGGTGTGGATTTTGCCGAATGGCAGAAAGCATGGTCGGATACCTTGGCGCTCAACCTGACGGGCGCTGCCAACATCTGCTATTTTGCCGCCAGGCAAATGATAAAAACAGGAGGAGGGCATATCGTCAACATTACCAGCCGCGGGGCTTACCGCGGCGAGCCGGAGCACACTGCCTACGGCGCCGCAAAGGCCGGACTGAATTCGCTCACACAGTCGCTGGCTGTAGAATTGGCACCCCAGAACATCATCGTCAATGACGTGGCCCCCGGATTTGTCGAAACAGATATGACGCGTGACTTGCTGAAGGGAA
>CAZPHZ010000050.1:0-12692 GCA_964586035.1 uncultured Saprospiraceae bacterium | reverse complement strand
CGGTTATTCCTATTTCGAGGAAGAGGGAGATGTGCAACGCAAATTAGGCGAGGCAATGCTCGAAGACGAGCTATGGACCCGCCTCCGCATTGACCCCAAAAGCATTCCTCTTGGTGAGACAACCCTTATCCCGTCCGGGTTTTACAACCGGCTGCTACACCAGCCATTGAAACCTAGACGTGCCAATATTCGTGTTGAAAGCAATGGGGTGAAAACCAGACTCATTGTCGATTATTCAGCTATCGACCGGGAACTGACCATCGTGTTCGAAACGCAATTTCCTCACAGAATTCTAAACTGGACGGAGAAAAACGGGGCAGATGTATTGTCGTCGGGCAACCTGATAAAGACCCTGAAAACGGCCTATTGGCGCCAGCACGGTAATGCCGATGAGTATCTCCGGGATTCGCTGCAGTTGGATTGATTCATTGCGCCAGCCATTGTTGGAGACCTTCCCTTTTGATGGCTGCTTCCATTAGAACGGGAAACTGGTCCGGCGTGCAGGCAAACGCAGGAATTCCTAAAGCTGCAAGTTTGGCGGCAATATCGCTGTCGAACGAAGGAGTTCCTTTGTCATTCAAAGCGAGCAGGGTTATGAAAAGCACGCCTGCGGCTTTCAGCGAAGCTGCTTTTTTCAACATCTCCCGCTGATTTCCCCCTTCAAAAAGGTCACTGATTAAAACGAGTATGGTGTCTGCCGGAGCCTGTACGAGGGTTTGGGCATAGCCCAAAGCCCGGCCGATGTCGGTGCCACCACCCAATTGGACGCCGAAGAGCAGGTCCACGGGGTCGTCGAGTTGCGCCGTCAAGTCTGCCACCGAGGTATCGAACGCCACAAAATGGGTGCGGACGGAGCGCAAAGAGGCCATCACGGCACCGCAAATTGCGGCGTACACTACGGAGCCTGCCATAGAGCCGCTTTGGTCAACCAGCAATATGATGCGGCGCAAAGACCGTCCTTTCCTTCCGTGCCCTATCAGGTGTTCGGGTATGATGGTTTTATACTCCGGCTGATAGTGTTTCAGGTTGGCCCTGATGGTTCGGTTCCAGTCTATCTCGCGGAACTTCGGACGGCGGTTGCGCACCGAGCGGCTCAGCGCTCCCTCGATGGCCTGCCTCAGCGGATTTCTCAGCCGCCTCTCCAGGTCTTCCACCACTTTTCTGATGACGGCCCGGGCCGTCTCCACCGTTTTGGCGGGCATCACTTTTTTCAATGAAAGGAGCGTGGCGACGAGACTGACGTCGGGCACCACCATTTGGAGGAGTTCGGGTTCGAGGAGGATTCGTTGGAGATTGAGCCGTTCGAGGGCATCTTTTTGCATGACCTGCACCACCGAAACGGGGAAATACTTTCGGATATCGCCAAGCCACCTGTTGATATTGGGCGACGAAGCGCCAAGCCCGCCCTTCCGGTCGCTGTCGTACAATGCCTCGAGTACGCCGTCCATGCCCATCTGCCCGTTTTCCAGGCCTACCTGTTTTTTCGGGTCGGCTTGTTTGCCGAGGATCAAACGCCATTTTTGCAATCGGGAAGTCATAGGAAGAAAGGTCAGATACGCATTTTCTTCAAGTAAGTCTTGAGTGTGAGGGAATAGGCTCTGCTTCGGAACCAATAAGTTTCACTCCGGGGATGACCACTTGGACTAAATAGAGGATAATCGTAAACGCTGGCAACCCCATGGTCATAACAAAATTCAATGCTGAAGTTTCTGAGAAACTGAACGCCTAAACCTAACTTTATTCCAAAGTCATCCTTGTTAAACTTTTCAGGTTTCAACGCCCCTGAAACGATAACATTTTCAGGTACGTCGTCTGTCGCTTTCAACAAGTATGCGCAATAGAAGCCCGAAAATACATAAAGGCTTTTGTAGGTGAAGGTCGTAGAGGTAGAAAAAGACAGGTATTTAAATTCGTACGTTACATTGAGCCCTTTACTTTTGCCTCCCTTTTCTTCGTAAATTAAATCCCCTCGAAAAGACCAAGTTGCGTTTAAAAGATAATGCACAAAAAGGCCACTTTTGAATTTAGTAGCTTTTTCAGACTTATTTTTGTAATAATTCTTTAAGAGCGAACGATTGATACCTGCCTCCCAGCCAAGATAAAACTCTCTCACTTTTCCATCTTGAATGAGCGGATTAGGAGGCTGTCCAAATGAAGTTTGAGCTTTCATGCAGAAAATGGAAAAAATCAATACAACATGGAACAAGTGCCGTTTCATTATTGTGAAATTTAGAGCAGCAGCCATTCCTGAACCCGATTAAGAAGGCTACTGCCGATAATTTTCTGGTCAGTGTTGAATGATGAACTGGTCCGAAATGACGTTTTCACCATCTATTACCGTGAAAATGTAGTGATAGCCAGGTTCAACATCCGAAACGTCGAATGTTTCAGTAAGCTGGGTGACCGGGATTGACTTTTTGACATTGAAATTATTGTCTATCAGATAAAGCTCCAAGTTTTGATTCAAATCTTCCTGGGTAAAGTTAATCAATTCCACGTTTGTGACGGAAGAAGAAGGATTGGGATAAACGTTTAGGTTCCATCGGTTGCAAGGCAATGTAGTCAAACCGTTTATGATAGTAGTATTGCCACAGGGATTGGTTGCTATGAGCCTGTAAGCAATGGAGGCAGGTTGTTGAGTTGGTGATGAGATAGTAATATACAGGCGTTTCCCGTTGTTGTAGGGGTAGTAGGAATAACCACTGGTCAATACCTGCCATTGATAAGTGTTGGCTGAAGAATAGTTTTCAATGGTGAGAATGATGTAATTGCAGTTTTTGTGAACCGACACTTGCGGTGTTGCCGGTCTGCCTGCCCAAACGTTCTTTTTAATATTATGGCCTAAACAGCAGGCTTGGTTTGCAATTTTGACTTCAATCCAGCCAGGTCCGGGGTATGAGTTGACAACACCTGCCGGGGTAACCGTCACCGTGCCTTGTGCGGCGTTAATGCTTACGATTTCGAGATTGGAGGAAACAGTCCAGCCCAAAATCGAACCTGGAGCAATGCCTCCTCCGACCTGAAAAACTTCTTGTTCGCCTTCACAAATAAAATCAGAACCTTCCACGATAGCAGACGTCCTTTGCTCGACCTTCACCCAATCAATCAGCATTTCTCCTCCAGCACCATTGCCATAACCTGTATCTTCAATGCCTACACTCAGAATAAGATCCATATAGTGATTGAATACCGCTCAATTGCCAATACTCTGTGAACCCATCTTGGGCGCCATCGTAAACATCGTAGCATAAGGTTTCAGGCCCTGCACAGTGCGTTTGGGCTTTCAAAGAAAAAGGGAACAAAAAGGGGAATAGTAAAGCTGAAGGGGAGGATTAGGTTTTCATATAATTGTGGTTTCAAGTTACTAAAGATTGTTCCGTCTAGATTGTTAGGTTAAAGCAATAGCGATTATGCGCACAAATAAGTAAGCTTTAAAGCCAAAATTGTCGTTCATTGTCTTTCTTGAAAATTAATATCCAACAATCAACAGTCAACAGCCAAATAACTACTTTTACCTCATGGTCAAATCAGACATCCTCGTTCTCGGTTCCGGCATTGCCGGGCTTACTTTTGCGCTGAAAACAGCACAGGCGCGGCCCAAATTGAAAGTGGTCGTTTTAACCAAAACCATCGAAAACGAAAGCAACACCCGTTATGCCCAGGGCGGCGTCGCTGCCGTTTGGAATGCTGACACCGACACTTTTGAGAAACACATCCAAGACACCCTCATTGCCGGCGATGGCCTCTGCAACGAAGATGTCGTAAAAATAGTGGTGACCGAAGGCCCGCAGCGCGTGCGGGAAATCATCGATTGGGGTGCCCGTTTTGATAAAAACAAAAGCGAACGCTACGACCTGGGCCGGGAAGGCGGCCACAGCGAAAACCGCATCCTGCACTTCAAAGATCTCACGGGCCGGGAAATTCAGCGCACTTTAATTGCACAAGCCCAGGAAACGCCCAATATCGAAGTGTTCGAACATTTCTTCGCCATCGACCTCATCACACAGCACCACCTGGGGCACAACGTGACGAGGGTGACGCCGGGGATAGAATGTTATGGCGCTTATGCGCTGGATAAAAAAACCGGCGAAATCGAAACCCTGCTCGCGAAAATGACCGTACTCGCCACCGGCGGAGGAGGGCAGGTGTACCGCAATACGACCAACCCCGTCATTGCCACCGGTGACGGCATCGCCATGATGTACCGCGCCAAAGGCCGCATTGAGAACCAGGAATTCGTGCAGTTTCACCCCACCGCACTTTACAACCCGGCGGGCGACAATCCTTCCTTTTTGGTATCGGAAGCGGTGCGCGGATTTGGCGGCATTTTGAAAACACCCGATGGAGAGGAGTTCATGCAGAAATACGATGAACGGGGCAGCCTCGCCCCTCGCGACATCGTGGCCAGGGCCATTGACCGCGAGATGAAGATTCATGGCTCCGAGTTCATGTGCCTCGACTGCCGCCATCTCGATAAGGAGGGCTTCATCGCGCATTTCCCCACCATTTATGAAAAATGTAAAAGCATCGGCATAGACCCGATGAAGGACATGATACCCGTGACGCCTGCCTGCCATTATCTCTGCGGCGGCATCAAAACCGATGAAATGGGCCGCACTTCCATCCGCAACCTTTACGCCGCTGGCGAATGCACCTGTTCGGGCCTTCACGGTGCCAATCGTCTGGCCTCCAATTCGCTGCTCGAAGCCATGGTGTTCGCTCACCGGATTTACGAGGACATATTGGAAAATATCGACGACCATAAATCAGTGAAAAAAGGCATCCCCGACTGGAATGCGGTCGGCACTACTCAACCCGAAGAATTGGTGCTCATCACTCAAAGTCTCAAAGAATTGAAAGATTTAATGAGCTATTACGTAGGCATCGTGCGCTCCAATGTCCGTTTGAAACGAGCCGCCGATCGCCTCTATCTGCTTTATAAAGAAACAGAAGACCTTTACAATAAAACCACCCTTTCTCCGCAATTGTGTGAGCTGCGCAACTTGATTACATTAGCCTATCTCATCACCCGCTCTGCGGCAATGCGCAGAGAAAGCCGGGGGCTTCATTTCACGACGGATTATCCTGAAAAATCAGACTTCATCGATAAGTCCATTTTATAGCCCGATTGGGGAAATCCGCTCCCAGCTGGCATTCTCTTTTGTCAGGTTTCTAAATTGGCAATGGCATCTCACCAGAAGCAGCATTTTTACTTATTTTGGGTTTTATTAGAGAAATAAGCCAGTTTTCCAATCCCTGACCGAAAGGCTGAAATCTGAATGAAATGCCCAAGACCCCTTCCAGCAAGCTATTCCATATCGTAAAATCGCTCTCCGGCAGCGAGAAGCGGTATTTCAAGATTTTCATCAACAGCAAAGATGCTGCAAGCAATAAATATGTACGGCTTTTCGACGCCATCGACGCACAGCAGGAGTTTGACGACGAGGCCCTCAAGCGGGAAGTGTACGGCGAAGAGCCGGTGGAGACCCGCAAGTATTCCGAACTTAAAGCATACCTGTACGACCTGGTTCTGAAAAGCCTTCAGAGTTACGATGAAAAAACCTCCGTCGATTACCGCCTGAAAAAAATGCTGCTCGGCGTCCGGACCTTGTTCAAGCGCTCCCTCTTCGACGATGCCAGGGATTTGTTGCAAAAGGCCAAAAAGCTGTCTCAGGATAATGAGCATTTCAACAGCTTGGTGGAAATCCTCGACTGGGAAAAGCGCATCGCCTACACCCAAACCGACATCGCATTCCTGGACCGGGAATTGGAGCGCTTAACCCTCGAAGAGCGCCAGTATCTCGAAAAGTTGTCCAATATATCGGACTACCGGAGTATTTTTTTTAAAATACTCGTAAGCATCCGGAAAGATGTGTCAAGGGGGCCAGAGCAACAGCAAGAGCTCGCCACCCTAATGGACGACCCGCTGATGAAAGATGAGCAAATGGCCAGCTCCCATATGGCCAGGGTGTTGTTCTTTCGCATTCGCTCCATTTACTATTTCTCCACGTCCAATTTTGAGGCATTTTACCGCTCCAGCAAGCGCCTGCTGGCGCTCATGGAGGGCAATAAGACGGCGCTAAAAGAAGATGTATCGGAGTATATTTCAGCGTTGAATAATCATATCATCAGCTGCGGGTGGTTGGCAAAATATGATGAGGTACGGCAGACACTTGACAAGCTCATTCGGGTGAAACCCATCACCACCGATGATCAATTGAAAATCCATCGGCAATACTACATGAACAAGTTCCGGCTGTGCATCAGCACGGGGGAATTCGAGGAGGGCATGGCCGCACTGCATCGACACCTGAAGGAGGTAAGAAAATTTGATAAACAACAGTTCAGCAAGAGCAATTTTTATTTGCAATACTTCTGCATTTACTTTGGAGTGGGGGATTATGAAAACGCCCTCAACGCCCTCAACGACTGGCTCCAGTTATCGGGATCGGTGGAGAGGAAAGACCTGCAAAGTCTGGCCCGCATACTCAATCTTATCATTCATTACGAGTTGGGAAATACCATTCTATTGGATAGCTTGCTGCGCTCAACATACCGGTATCTGAACAAGGAAAACCGTCTGTCGGAATTCGAGCATAAAATGATGGCCTTCATCAAAGACGCCGGAAAGCCACACACTAAAAAAGAAATGCGGCAAACGTTAGAAGCCCTGAAGAAAGACTTAGAACATTTGTCGCAGTCACCGTCTTACGGTGTATTCGAATTATTCGATATTAATTCCTGGTTGGAAAGTAAAATCAGCAGAAGGTCATTTGCTGAAGTAGTGAAAGACAGATTTCACCGTTCACGAATAAAAATTGAAAAATAAAGCCCCAGGCAAAACGCGGCATTTATTTTTCCAGTGTTCTTAGAATCCTTTTTTGCTGTTGAGCTTCGTGAAACCCATAACCGGCTGTACCACAAATCCTTCGTCGCGGATATCCACATCGTCCCAATTGATGTAACCGTAGGAGCCGCTGCTTCCGGGCACATAGTTCTTGCCTCCCTTGACCTTCAAAGCCTGCTTTTTTGAGAGGACATTTTTTGAAAAATCCTTGAGTAATTTCTTGTTAGCCATAATGGAAAATTTAAGTAGTTGCGAACGGGAAAATGCCAAAGCCTAAAATTAAGGTATACTCCAGCTATTTTGAAACCAAAATTTACCAAAAGTCAGATTGCTGAAATATGATTCTGCGTTTCAGACGTTTTACAAAATTACAAGATTCCCGGCTTCTTCGCAAAAAGAATATTGTCCGCCAAGCAACTATCATGCAAGTTAAAAAAACAATAGGGGTGGCATTGCAAACACTATCGCTCAATCACCAATTTCCCGGCAAAGCGGCCTTCTATTTCCACAAAATAGAGCCCGGCGGGCAATCCTTCCAAGGTTATTTCGAGGTTGCCTTTGAATCGGGTATCTTTCACGACACTGCCCCATGGCGATACCAACCTGATGCGCACTTCTTCCGGCGACTCATTCTCAAAAACCACGAAGCCCCTCGCCGGGTTGGGATAGATTTTCAGTGCAGAAGGCTGCCTTACAAAGGTGGTAGGCACAATGCAATATATGTCGTTGCTTTCACCGAAAGTTGGCCAGAAGGATGTGAAAGCCCCACTGCCGTTAGGGCAACGACCCAATGAAATATCTGGGGATTGGCTACCAAACACCACCTGGTCCACGAGTTCGAGATTGGGATTCGAGAGCAGGAGTTGCTCACCAGAGGCTGCGAGATTGAACGAAGTGTGTAGCCCGGCTTGCATTTCATCGTCATCCACCCAAACGGTGAGAAAGCCGCCAGCATCGATGAAGGTGCCATTTGGAAATTCCCATTTGTCCGGCACGAGCGGATCGTCGGAAAGGAACCACCCGGCCAGATTCATGGTCGCGTTGGTGTTGTTGTAAAACTCGGCCCAGTCGTCGAATTGGCCGTCTTGGTCGGCAACGGTGGTTTGGTTGGCCGCCATTATTTCATTGATGACAACGTTTCCGGCAGTAGCCAGGCTGTAAAACTCATACTCTGCCCGTGGAGGCCGAAATGAACCGGCATCCGCATTTTCGGCATAAAAATAATACTGTAATCCCCCGGCGCCTACCTGTACGGAAGTTCCGTATACACCATCGCCAGCAGGGCCGTCGCCGTGAGCGCCATCGTCAAACATTTGCGCACGCTCAAATACCTCCTTCAAGTTGTCGCGATAGCCGAGGTAAACCATGGAGGCATTGCTTACAGTCGCAGTCATATTGACGGTGGTTCCGGGCGTGGGCACTTCCGGCGATGCGTAGAATTCGGAGATGGCCGGTGGTGTGGCTTGAAATTCGGGCAGTCCTAGCAAATACCCGACTCTTGCATCCATGAGCGGGAAGAGGCCGTATGCGTCCTCTCCATTGTAGCTGTCCACCACGGTGTTGTTCAGGTTTTCGAGAAATTCATCGTGAGTATAAAAATTGTTGACGTCGGACATCAATTCATCGCTAATGAGGTTTTGGAGTTCTTCCGTATTTTGTTCGAACCAACCGGAGGTGAACTTTTCAGCTATCATGGTGCGCAGATGCGCCACATACATTCGCTTCCATAAGGGCTTGCCGAAAATGGCTTTAAGCAAGGGTTTGTTATCGTCGCCGCTTCCAAAGAAGGGGTTGAAACCCGTGTAAAAACTGAGGGAGGGCTGTGGATCTCCGGGCTGTGGGATAGTGGCCCAGGGGAATCGACCGAACGACTCGTTCATGTCGTTGACAACGGGCACAAAATGCCCGTTGTCAGATTTTGCAAAAAAATAATTGTTGGGGTTGGCACCAAGGTAACTGTCCAAGTTCACGAGCAGGCTGTTGAAGGCCGCCATCCAAATGAAGCGGTCTAAGTCGAGCACCATTTCCGCATTAGCGGGATCGTTTTTAAGGGTGAAGGCCATTGCAACCATGTCTTCCCAACCGGCCGGGGATTGTAGTTTGTAATGGTCAAAATAGCAGGTGTTGCCATCGCCCAAGTATTCCAGATTGGCCCCGTGGCCCTGTGTGCAGCCAAAAGGAGGTGCGGGCGGGGTATCGTTGAAATTATAATTCGGATTGCAATCAAACCGTGAATTGTCAGGGCCCATAGGAAACCGGTTCGTGAAAAACAGGGAGTTGATGCTTTCGATATTAGCATAAACACCTTGAAAATTGCCGTTTATGTACACGGTGGCAAAATTTGCCCGTGGCGCTTCCATGTAGTCACGGGCAATTTCAAAACTCAGCACCTCTCGCAGAAACGACGGATCTTTTGCTCCATTCGAAAGTTTAAGTACCTCCACTCCATCGTAATTCTGTGCTTTAACATAGTCCAGCTTTATGCTGAGCGGATTTTTTGCATTTGCGGGGTCGTAAGTACTACCGCCCCTGTACCGAATACCCACACTGTCGAAGTTAACTCCATTTAATTTCACGGTGCCCAGCAAGCGTTCTCCATTGCCAGCGGCATAATAGCCGTCAAGTAATTGGTCCCAGTTGCTTTGCGCAAACGTGATTTCCACCGTCGTAATATAGCCGGGGTAATAAAGGTCTTGAGCCGGGAGGGAAAATGCATGAACTGTCAAAAAGAAAAGTGCTGTAATTATCTGTTTCATCGGGTACTATTTTGGCCAAAAATACGCCAAAGTGAGGGCCAGGTGAATAAAAGCCGGCCAAATGTAATCAGCTGGCCAATCCATTCCTGGAATTCCTACGGACCTAAAACTGTCAACTGCGGCGAGAATATTTACCTTTGCGGCCGTTTTAGGGTATTGCTGGAATTGGATCAAAAGCAGTTCAAGACCATCAGGCACCCTCCCACTCAAACACGCCATTCAATGCAAGTACTCATCGCACTCATCACCGGTTTGTTGGCCGGGTTGCACACATCCACCTGGGGCATGTACAAAGACAGCCCTCACGAAGGTTTTAGTTGGGGAAAATACGCCCGCAGCGCCATCATTGGAGCCATCTATGGCCCCATAGTCTGGAAGCTGACGGGGCTGGATGTCTCCACAGCACAAGGCATTCTCCTACTTTGGGGAGCAACATACATGATCGAGCGGCTTACGCTGGAAACGTGGAAGACCTTCCTGCGCTCGGAAGACCAATCGAAATATTTCATCCCCATGCAACTGCACGTGATGGGCAAAGTTGTGGAAAGCAGGGCTGCCCGTTATGTGGCTGCAATTTTTTACATCGGCGGCATCGTACTGGTGGGGTGGGGAGTAGTGGTTTTCTGGCATGCATGGAAAGATGGCAACGTATCACTGAACCCTTACGTCATTTTGATCATCTTAAGCATCGGTGGCTGGGTTTCAGCGTTTGGCGGAGCATGGAAAGACGCTCCCATAGAAGGATTCGAGACTTTCAAGTTTTTTCGCAGTCCGGCCATTGCCTACTTTTTTGCCTGGGTGGCGGCCAATCTGACCGACAATTTTGTTCTCATCGCCATGTGCTCCATTGGATTCACTGTGGCATCCATCGAGACCTATAAAACCTTCTTTTTCCCCAGTCGTCCCAGGGGGAAGTTTTCCGGAAAACCCATCCTTTTTCCCGAGATGCTACAAAAGCGCAAACCCTTTGCCTGGTTGTACATAGCCATTTGGGGTTTAATTATCGCTACGACCATTCTGGCTTTCACTGGCGATCACCAGGGGTTGGTTTAATCATTCAAAATTTGGCAGAGAATAAGAACAAACGGGCATTTGAAAACCAATGCCATAAAGTATAAAATAGGAATCCCGAATTTTCGAGAAGTCGAAAATTCGGGATTTTTCATTCGTCCGGCACCCTGCTGCTATTACAATTCCTTCCGCAATCTTGCCACGGGAATGTTGAGTTGTTCGCGATATTTTGCCACTGTGCGACGGGCAATATTATATCCTTTTTTCTGCAGCAGATTTTTTAATTTTTCATCAGAAAATGGTTTTCGCTTGCTCTCCGCTTTGATGATGTCGGTGAGTATTTTTTTCACTTCGAGGGTAGAGACTTCTTCGCCATCCTGCGTTTGCAGGCTTTCCGAGAAAAAATCTTTTAGCCGTTTTGTGCCGAATTCCGTCTGCACAAACTTACTGTTCGCCACTCTCGACACTGTAGAAATGTCGAGGCCGGTTATGTCGGCGATGTCTTTCAGTATCATGGGGCGGAGGCTCGTTTGGTCGCCCGTCTCGAAAAACTCGTACTGGTAGTTCATGATGGCATACATCGTATTGAACATAGTCTGTTGCCGCTGGCGGATGGCATCGATGAACCACTTGGCGCTATCTATCTTTTGTTTGATAAACATGACGGCTTCCTTTTCCTTTTTGGTGGCCCGTCTTCCTTTTACGGTACTTTTATAAGTGCGCAGCATTTCCCGATAGTGGTTATTGATGTGCAAATCAGGCGCATTGCGGCCGTTCAGTGTGAGCTCGAGTTCGCCGTCGTTGTTGACGATTATAAAATCCGGAACGACATAATGAGGATTGCGGGAGGAAGAGACATAGCCGCTGGCAGGTTTGGGATTCAACTTGAGTACCTCTTCAATGGCCTCTTTCAATTCGTCTTCAGTGATGCCCAGTTGCCTCTGCAGACGCTGGTAATGCTTCTTGGTGAATTCGTCGAAATACTGCCGGATGATTCTTATGGAGACTTTCAGAATGAGCTTTTCTTCAAAGGGGGTATCCTCCCGGGAGAGTTTATTCTCAATTTGAAGAACCAGGCATTCCTGAAGATTTCTGGCTCCGATTCCGGGTGGGTCGAAATGCTGAATTTTTAACAGCCAAAGTTCCACCTCTTCTTTAGTTGCTGACACATTTTGCGAAAAAACCAGGTCGTCGAGAATGGCCTCTGTTTCCCTTCTTAAATAGCCGTCATCATCAATGCTGCCAGCGATTTGGAGGGCAATGGTTTTTTCCCGCTCGTCTTTGAAATCGAGCATTCCCAGCTGTTGCTCCATATACTCGTGGAATGTATTTTCTACGGCGATTGGGAGGGTTTTATTTTCATCTTCGGGGTTGTAGCTGTCGCCTCTCAGCTTATAGGTAGCTTCATCATCTTCAATATAATCGTTGATATAGTCGTCGAGTGAGACCTCTTCCTCGGGGGGTAGTTCGTCACGCTCCAGGTCATCCTTTTCTTCTTCAGTCTTGGATTCTTCGGTTCTGTCTTCTTCGGTGCGGCCCATTTCCTGATATTCCTCTTCAATATCGTCGCCCTCATCGAGCGCAGGATTTGCCTCCAACTCTTCTTTAATGCGTTGGTCCAAAACTGCTGTCGGTATTTGCAACAGCTTCATAAGCTGTATTTGCTGTGGCGACAGTTTTTGCTGTAATTTCTGGGTAAGTTGTTGCTTCAACATTGCGTGTACGTGATTTGTGTACTTTAATCGTCCTCATTCAAAGTGTTTGTGTTTGTCAAAAATTATCTTCCAAAATTACGGTAGAAAAAATTATCATGCCCGCCTATTGTGTTTGCGGGTTGGAACAAAGATACCGGATTTTCATTTTAATAAAAATTCTATGAGTCAACAAATACGGGAGTTGCGGGACTTTGTTTTGCTTTGGACAATCTAATTTTCAAAAAACATACCATCTTTTTATAATTTGTAATTTAAAAGAACATCAAAGGCTTGCCCGCCTCAACAAGGCACTCCCTCTAATCCCCGAATGTTTTTTTTAAAGGTAATTCTCTCAGGACTACACTCTCTAGTGATGCCCCTGGG
>CAZPHZ010000049.1:0-12725 GCA_964586035.1 uncultured Saprospiraceae bacterium | reverse complement strand
ATGGGAACGGCCAAGGTTTGCCTTGCCGGAATTTTTAAAATCGTTTAAAAAAAACAATTATGAAAATAACAGGTAACATCGTTGATGTTCATCACCGCCGGATTTTTCACGGTGAAATTACAGTCAATGGTGGTTCAATAGAATCTATTTCCGCCACGGAGGGCCAAAGTTCTAATTACATATTGCCGGGCTTTATCGATGCCCATGTACACGTGGAAAGTTCAATGCTCATACCCACTGAGTTTGCGCGTCTTGCGGTAGTCCACGGAACTGTTGCCACAGTTTCTGACCCCCATGAAATTGCCAACGTGATGGGAAGAGAAGGGGTGGATTTTATGATAGAAAATGGCCGGAAAACGCCTTTTCGATTTTTTTTCGGTGCGCCGAGTTGCGTCCCTGCCACCACTTTTGAAACGGCAGGTGCCACGCTCGATTCCAACGCTGTGGATGAATTGCTGCAAAGCGATGATATTCTGTATCTCTCCGAAATGATGAACTATCCCGGTGTAATTGCCGGCGATGCCGAAGTGGCGAAAAAGATTGGCGCAGCGCGAAAGCATGGCAAACCCGTCGATGGCCATGCGCCAGGAGTGACTGGAGAGAATGCTCAAAAATATTTTGCCGCAGGCATAAGCACCGATCACGAGTGCTTTACGCTGGAGGAGGGATTGGAAAAAGTGAAACTTGGCGTAAAGATTCTGGTGCGGGAGGGTTCTGCTGCAAAGAATTTCGAGGCGTTGCTGCCGTTGCTACATGACTACGCTGGCTTTGTGATGTTTTGCAGCGACGACAAGCATCCCGATGACTTGGTAAAAGGTCATATCAACCAGCTCGCAGCGCGTGCACTTCGAAATGGCGAGGATTTATTCGATGTGCTGCAGGCGGCTTGCGTAAATGCAGTGAAACATTACAACCTGCCAGTCGGACTACTGAGGGCCGGTGACTCCGCCGATTTTATTGTGACTGATGAGCTGGAAAATTTTATCCCGAAAAAAGTGTACATCGGCGGAGTATTGGCAGCTGAGAATGGCCGCTCGTTGTTGCCAAAGGTAGCCTGCAACACCATCAACCAGTTCCACATTTCTCCAAAAGAACCTCGAGAATTCGAGGTGCAGGCCACTGGTCAGCGTATGCGTGTGATTGAGGCCTTCGAAGGCCAATTGGTAACGGGAAGTTTTTGGGCACCGCCCCTGGTCGAAAGCGGGTTTGCTATGGCAGATACCGGTCGTGATATTTTGAAACTTACCGTTGTGAACCGGTACGCAGAAGCTCCACCAGCGGTGGCCTTCATTCATGGTTTTGGAATCGCCAATGGCGCTTTGGCTTCGTCGGTTGGGCACGACAGTCATAACATTCTGGCGGTAGGCACCAGCGACGAAACCATTGCCAGGGCTGTGAATCTCATCGTGAAGCACAGAGGGGGAATCAGCGCTGTGAACACTGGCCGGGAGCAAATGTCGCTGCCGCTACCTGTGGCAGGTATTATGTCCGCAGAAGAGGGTAAAAGCGTTGCGCAGAAATATTCTGAGATAAATGACTTTGTACAAAAGGTCCTGAAATGTCCGCTCAAGGCTCCATTTATGACCCTAAGTTTTATGGCCTTGCTTGTTATTCCGGAATTGAAGCTGAGCGACAAGGGGCTGTTCGACGGGAAGGACTTTAAATTCGTCAACTTGTTCGAATAAAGTCAAACGACCCACATGGGCCTGAGCCTGAAACCACGATTTCAGGCTCAGGGTAAAGGGATTAGATATTAGGCCAGACCATTCTCCACCAGGTACCGCTCTGCATCGAGGGCGGCCATACATCCGGTTCCGGCTGCGGTAACTGCTTGCCGGTAAACTTTGTCCTTCGCATCGCCGCTCACAAAAACGCCTTCAATGTTTGTTTTAGATGTGCCGGGGAGTCCGGTGAGGTAACCGGTATCATCCATGTCGAGAAATCCTTCGAAGATTTCGGTGTTTGGCTTGTGTCCGATTGCAACGAAAAATCCTTTGACGGGAAGTTCCGTTTTTTCACCGGTCTTGTTGTTGATCACGCGAACAGATTCGACTTTTTCGTCCCCCAGAATTTCATCCGTCTCTGTGTTCCAGTGAACCTCCAGATTCGGCATGTTGAAAACGCGTTCCTGCATGATTTGTGAGGCTCTCAGTTCATCGCGCCGCACCAGCATATGTACTTTGGGACAAAGCTTGGCGAGGTACGTAGCCTCCTCAGCGGCGGTGTCTCCACCCCCGACGACTGCAACTTCCTTTCCGCGGTAGAAAAACCCGTCGCAAACAGCACAAGCGCTCACGCCATTGTTGAGCAACCGTTTTTCCGATGGCAAACCAAGGTACTTGGCGGTAGCGCCGGTAGCTATGATTATGGTATAAGCGTTAACTTGTTCACCTGCTTCGGTCCAGACGGAATGGTAATCTTCCCCGGTTTTGAAATCCACTTTTGATATCAGCTCATAGTGGACTTCCGTGCCGAAACGTTCGGCCTGTTGCCGGAATTCTTCCATCATATCAGGACCACTGATTCCGTTGGGGTATCCTGGGTAATTCTCAACTTCCGTGGTGGTAGTGAGCTGGCCGCCAGGTTCGGGACCAGTGAAAAGAATGGGGTTCATATTGGCTCTTGCAGCGTAAATGGCAGCAGTGTAACCAGCTGGACCAGACCCTATGATCAGGCATTTTTTCGGTGTGTTGTCGGACATGAATAGTAGTTTTTATATGACCGTAAAATTAAAGAACAGAACCTAAACATTGTGAATTCAAAAAAAGATTAACCGCTTGAAATATATGCCATCTCCTGCGCTTGTTTTTGAGGTTAATCAATCAGGGTGGTGACATTTGTCACTTGGAAAAATCCTCAACTGAGACTATATTTGGTTTAGTACTTCTCACAAAAATATAGCAACATGAATCCGAATATTCCCATCCGAAAAATAATGACGACGAACTTGAAAACCGTTCGGCCAGACGAATCACTGAAAAGAGTCCATGAAATTTTTTCCGGGCACGAATTTCATCACCTACCGGTGATTGGCGAAGGTGAGGTTTTGTTGGGAATCATCAGTAAGTACGATTTCAACAAAGTCGAGTTTCTGCTTTCTATGGAGAACGGCAAACCTAACAAAGATGCCTCGTCGAAATTTGCAAACCTCGGAGCCATTGATATAATGACGAAATATCCGCTTCATCTGGAGCCCTATGACAATATCGGTCTCGCTGCGGACATTTTTCTGGCCAATAAATTTCACGCCTTACCAATCGTGGAAGATGGAAAATTGATGGGCCTTGTTACCAGCCACGATTTGCTCGAATATAGTTTTAATTCACCTGTGGGCGAGAATAATGTGATGGAATATGATGAAGATTGAAACATCCTTCATACTTTATAAAACACATTGCCATGATTGATAAAACCACAAAAGTAGCTCAGATTATGACTACCAAGGTTCTGTTCGTCCGGCCGTCAGACTCCATGGAAAGAGTGGGGGAGATCTTCCGAATGAATAACATCCACCATATTCCGGTAATTGAAAAAGGAGGGAAGGTGGCTGGGATGGTCAGCCAGATGGATTATCACAAGATTTTACATGGCTTCACCCTTTTCAAAACAGAGAAAAGCGAAGAGTACAACAAGGCGATTCTCCGCTCTCTTTTGGTAAAAGAAGTAATGACAAACCAAGTTGCCAAGCTCAATCCGGAAGATAGCATAATGGTTGCGGCCGGGTATTTCAGGGAAAATTTATTCCATGCAATTCCGGTGGTCAGCACAGACGGGGTGCTTGTGGGAATTCTTTCAACTTACGACATGATCAATTATGCTTATTCTGAGCCTGCCTTGCTCGGCTGACACAACTCATCTCTGATGATCGCCCAAATCGAACACTTTTTAGTGGCATGGTCCATTGCCAATTTTGTGTCGTTGGCAATTGGGTTTGTATGTTTTAAGAATTCAAAATCGGGGCGTCGAATTTTTGCGCTTGTTTTTTTCATCGCAAGCTTGCTCAATACAATTCTTGCTGTTTTCAGGCCCTCCTTTTATCTGGAATACGGGAGATTTTCTATTCTCTCCATTTATGAAGAATTCATCTATGGCACCTTTTCCAGAAATACCACAATATTGGTTTTACTTATTGCCATTTGCCAAATGGCGGTTGCATGCGGTCTCCTCGGCAGAGGCATATACCGAACAACGGCAATAATTGGTGCCTTGCTTTTCCTGCTGGCCATGATTCCGTTAGGGATAGGTTCTGGTTTTCCGGCGACTTTGTTTCTCATTGCGGGGCTTTTGCATATTCTGGATGAAAATGGCAAAATGAATGGCTGGCTTACTCGTGAAAAACGAGAAGTGGTGTCTTGATGTGAAGCATATGCCGGAGAGGCGCTAAGTTATACACGCAAGGGTGGATCACCGTCCGTGATAAGGCCGCGCAGGTTTAGCTCCTTAAGAGTTGAAGCGTCGGAGGAATCAGATTGAATCCAATTGTCAAAAGATTTTCTAAATATGAGAACATGGAGCCCAAATACTTCTTGAAATGTTTGCTCTAAACCTTTAACCGTCAATGTGTTATCCAGTTTGATAAATCCCCGGTTGTGAATCTGCCGGACATTGCCCACAACAGAGGAGTTGTCCAGTTTGGTCATTTTCCGCGTGCCCTCGCCTCCGAGATGTGTGTCTTTTACGAATTCAATACGGAGATACGGAAATTCCTGCCGGAACTCATTCTGCAAATCATTGATGGTCCTCAGGTCATTGATTCTCATGCCTTTGTTGTTTATCACCCAAAAATAGCCGGTTGCTAACGCGGCAGTGTTGATAAAAGTCACTTTGAGATATTGATTATTTTCAAAAAGTAAAGACCGTCATAGCATATAGCATGGCGGTCTTTAAAGAAAACTAACCTATGTGACCAAAAAACCCTGTTTACTTTTTTTCTCTGGCACCCCGGTTATTTGACAACAAGAACGGGCGTATTTTTTGTGAGTGAAAGCACTTTTTCAGTGACACTACCCATGAGTAAAAGGCCTACTTTCGAATGCCCTTTGGCACCCATGACTATCAAATCCGCTCCGCTCATATTCGCGTAATCCATTATGAACTCACCTGTACCACTATGCCTTTGCTCAATGATATGGGTTTGAACAATTGCTCTATCCACTGCCGGTATGTAGGTATTGATAAATGACTCGAATGCATCTTTTCGGTCTCTCAAAAGCAAGTCCCTCAATTCCTCTTCAGAGCGCCGTAGCAGGTAGGCTTGCAATGAGGGCATTTCGTAACTATTCAATGCTGTAATTGTCGCATTTTCGCCATGACTCTTGTTGAGGGCGATGGCAACCCGGAGTGCTTTGACTGCATTTGATGAAAAATCAAAAGGCACCAAAATGTTTTTGAGTACGGGATTTGACTGAGCAGGAACGATCAAAGCATTTCCCTTTACTTTTCTAACAAAGTTTTTTGTCAAAATTCCGTGCGCATTTTCATCTGTGGATTTGCCGATTACCACCAAATCGGAATGAAGTATTTCGGCCTGGTGCATCAGCTCTTCCAATGGATTGCCTTCCAACACTTCCAGTTTTACCTTGGTTTTTCCTTTACCCTCAATGTCCTCGCAAATTTCCCTGACAACCTCTCTAACAATGTTTTCGCCGGCGAGGTAATCTTTCGCCGGCTCCTTCCTGTTTTCAAACAATTCCAGGTAGGGGATAACATGGACAAAACACATATTTTTGGCAGCGATGATACTATTGAAATATCCCAGATATTTCAGCATGGTAGCATCAGTTTCATCCATACCAATTCCAACCAGTACCTGTTTTACCCGGAAGGGCATTATTTCACCCGCCTTATTATTTACCGGAATTAATTCAGAGGTTTTCATGGTTCGCTGTATTGATGCCTCAAATGTAGTCGCATGACTAAGAGTAAGCTATGATAATGGTCAAACCGGCCATTGACTTATATCAGTAACCGGGACAGGTTGCAGCGGCATATTTACAATGGAGATGGGCATACTGAAAGTGATGCTCTTTTCACAAGAATATGATTCTAAAAAATAATTTGGCCCGGAATGGCAGTTCAACTGACGTAATCTTTAATCTTTGTAGTTTCAAGCATATGCTTCAGCTTAGTCCTCGGCTGCTCGTAACTCTTATGAAGATGACAGGGTTTAGAGGCATCGCATTGCGGCAACCCGAGGAGACATGAATCGAGAACGGAATCGCCGTCGATGCACCGCACAACGGATAGCAAGTTAGCCTTCATGTTTTCTTCGGTGAGATAAAAGCCGCCGTGCGGTCCTTTTATGGAGGAAAGAAAGTTGTGCCTCACCAACTGCTGTAATATTTTTGCGAGAAATTGTTGCGGCACTTCAAGGCTTTCGGCCATTGCTTTGGTTCCGATTGCTTCATCTTCTCCGGCAGTGGTGGCGATGTGAATAATCCCCCTGAGCGCGTACTGGCAAGTCTTTGAAAACATAGGTAACTTTTTGAGGGCAAAGTTATAATTAAGACTTAAATATCTTTTTCTCCTTTTGTTGACAAAAGTCAGCGCCTTTCCTGACATACGTCATTAAATAGCGCTTGTCTGCTTTCAATCTTTGTGATGAAATAATAAAGGACAAAAACATCCGATTTTAATCGGAGTTTTTCTAAATTCTTAAACTTTACGACATGAAATCTTTAGTTCTGAGTTTCCTGACAACTACGATTCTTTTCTTCACTCTAGGTTGCGGTGGAGATGCATCTGCACCCGCCGCAAACAGCAATGGACCCAAGCCAAAATCCATGCTCGCCGAAAAAGCCGACCCTTTGCAAGACAAAGGGGTGGGCCCGATTACTTCGGTAGAATTGGGTGCCACCGTGGACGAGGCTATGGCTGCTCATGGAAAAGAGGTGTATGCAAAAATGTGTATGGCTTGCCACAAACCAACAGAAAAATTCATCGGCCCAGCACCAAAGGGCATACTTGATCGCCGCTCCCCTGAATGGGTCATGAACATGATTCTGAACCCGGAAGTAATGATTAAAGAAAACGAGATCGCCAAAAAACTCCTCATGGAGTTTAATGGCTCGCCAATGGCTAACCAGCATCTCACACAGGAAGAAGCGAGAGCTGTTCTCGAATATTTCAGAACTCTTTAAATAGTATCCATATCATCTGGATAGATGAATGAGGAGTTGCCATTCGTCATTCATTTATCATCAGAAAAACTGACTTTTTTTATGAAAAATTTATCGAAAATTCTGCATTTAATTCTTGCAGCAAGTATGGTTGTGTTCTTTTTAGGGCTCACCAGTTGCGGGCAACAAAATCAAGGCACGGGTGGTGCTTTGAGCAGCAATGTTGCATCACAAGTCTACGTTCCGCCGGGGCAGTACGACGAATATTACTCCTTTCTTTCCGGTGGTTTCAGTGGACAGTTGAGTGTTTACGGACTGCCTTCAGGCCGGTTGTTTAGGGTAATCCCTGTTTTTTCGGTGGATCCGGAAAAAGCATATGGTTTCAATGAAGAAACGAAACCCATGCTTGAAACATCACATGGATTTTTGCCATGGGACGATGCTCACCACCCCGAACTTTCTCAAACCAATGGAGAAACGGATGGCCGCTGGTGTTTCATCAATGCCAACAATACGCCTCGTGTGGCACGAATCGATTTGAGCGTATTCGAAACCGCTGAAATCATTGAAATTCCGAACAGTGGTGGAAATCACAGTTCGCCTTTTACCACACAAAATACTGATTATGTGGTAGCCGGAACGCGTTTCAGTGTGCCCATTCCGCAAAAAGACGTGGCCATTACTTCCTATGCCGAGAATTTCAAAGGCGCTTTGACATTCATTAAAGTGGACCCTGAGACGGGCAAGATGGCAATTGCCTTCCAGGTGCTCATGCCAGGTTACGATTACGACCTCGCCCACGCCGGAAAAGGAAAATCTGACGGTTGGATGTTCTTCTCATCATACAATACCGAGGAGCAAAACTCTCTGTTGGAAGTCAATGCTTCGCAAAACGACAAAGATTTCATTGCTGCCATCAACTGGAAAAAAGCGGAGGAATATCTCGCACAAGGTAAGGCGAAAGATTTTCCAGCTAATTACACCCACAACTATTACGATGAAAGCACGCAGATGGCCACCTCTGAAACACTTAAAAGTGTGAAGGTGCTGAACCCGGCCGATTGCCCGGATATGGTTTATTTCCTCCCCACACCGAAATCTCCACACGGCGTGGATGTTGACCCAACGGGCGAGTATATTATCGGTGCCGGAAAACTTTCTACCGACCTGACAGCCCACTCTTTCACCAAAATGTTGAAGGCTATCGAGGACAAAGCTTTTGACGGCGACCGCTATGGCATTCCCGTGCTTCAGTACGATGCTGTCGTGGCCGGTGTTGTCAAAGATGGTGGCCTCGGCCCGCTTCACTCCGAATTTGACGACAAAGGGTTTGGGTATACCAGTTTCTTCATTTCTTCGGAAGTTGTGAAGTGGAAAGTCGGAACCTGGGAGGTGGTGGACCGCATCCCGAGTTATTATTCCATCGGTCACTTATCGATAATTGGAGGTGACACCAGAAAGCCTGATGGGAAGTATCTGTTGGCTTTAAATAAAATCACAAAGGATAGATTTTTGCCAACCGGACCGGAGCTTTGCCAGGCTTGTCAATTGATAGACATTTCTGGCGATAAGATGAAATTGCTGCTCGATTTCCCGACTATCGGTGAGCCTCACTATGCTCAGGGAATTGCCGCTGAAAAGGTAGTACCCCATGAAAAGCAGTTTTACAAATTGTCGGAAAACAAGCACCCCTATGCTGCCGTGACAGAAGCTGATACCAAAGTGGAACGGAAAGGCAACGAGGTGCATGTTTACATGACTACCATCCGGAGCCACTTTGCCCCGGATAATATCGAAGGTATTAAGGTAGGTGATAAGGTGTATTTCCACGTGACCAATTTGGAGCAAGACTTTGATGTACCGCACGGCTTTGCCGTTTTGGGTGCTCAAAACTCCGAGCTATTGATTATGCCCGGTCAGACCGAGACCCTGCTTTGGATGCCGAAACAGGAGGGAGTGATTCCATTCTATTGCACCGACTTCTGCTCTGCTCTTCACCAGGAGATGCAGGGTTATGTCAGGGTCTCTGCAGCCAATTCCAATACACCGCTCAAATGGTGGCTTGGCCAGGCGCCCAACAGCTAAATTAATAATAAGCTGATGCAGGTTGCACGTATCATTTACCGTGCAACCTGCTGATGTGATTCAACATTTTCAAGAATAGTTTTTTGATGAACAATTGGAAGCGGGGCTCGGAAGGCCATTGTGATAGACTTTGTTTTGATGCTGAGAATTTACCTTTTTCATGAGTCTGCCAGGTCTTTTTAATGCCCTGCTTTCTTTTTTTTTTGGATGTTCTCTCCGCCGCCCGGAAGATTTGGGAAAATCGGACGACATAAACTACTAAAAAAATGAAATCGCTACCTAAAATTCTTTTTTTGCTGGCTGCAGTCAGTTTGTTGATGTTGTTTGTGTTCCCTTTGTGGCGAATCACATTGTTGGCTCCACAATACCCCTCTGGAATCACAATGTATATCTGGATAAACCAAATTACAGGGACCGAGCCTTCCACCCTCCAAAATATTAACATCCTCAATCACTACATTGGAATGAAATTCATCGAGCCCGATGCCATTCCAGAGTTCACTTATTTCCCAAAGGTTATCATGGCTATGAGTGCGTTGGGGATGATAGTAGCCTTTATCGGTAAGCGTAGTCTTTGGGTTACATGGTTGGTGCTTTTGGCTTTACTATGCGCAATCGGCATGTACGATTTCTACCTTTGGGAATACGATTACGGACACAACCTCAATCCGCATGCCCCAATTCAGATACCAGGGATGGTTTACCAGCCACCACTCATTGGCAATAAACTGCTTTTGAATTTTATGGCGAAATCATGGCCATATATCGGAGGTTATTTCGTTGGGATTACTTTTGTACTTGGAGGATTGGCCATTTGGTTAAAAAGAAGTAATGCATGAAAACCACCTCTCTCTTAATCGGTCTGATACTGATGCTGAGCGCGTGCTCTCCATCACCGCAGCCCATTGAATTTGGGACAGATGCCTGTGCTCATTGCAAAATGAACATCGTGCAGCGGCAATTTGCCGCAGAGTTGGTGAGCATAAAAGGTAAGGTCTTCAAGTTCGATGCCATTGAATGCATGGTGGATTACTTGGAAGAAAAAGATGAAGGAGAATTTGCCTTCCTGTTAGTTAAAGATTACAACTCACCTGACGAGTGGGTCAATGCAGGGCAGAGTTATTTTCTTGTTTCAAAAGAAATCCCCAGCCCGATGGGTGGATTTTTATCCGCTTATACTACTGAACAAGCGGCCACTGAGATGTCTCAGAATAAAGGCGGGAAAGTTTATAAATGGAAAGAATTGAAGAAATTGCGTATGGAGTAATCCAGTTTTGAATAATTTACACCTCACACACTTCCGCATGAAAAAAGTTATCACTATACTGGTTTGTGGTGTATTGGCACAGACTGTTTCTGCCAATACTTTTGAAGTATGTCCGGCCTGCGCAGTGACATCGATAAAGAAGGCTATTGCTCTGGCCGAACCCTGCGATACCATATTTGTTAATGGCGGAGTCTACAAAGAGGGGAATATTGTGGTGGACAAAGAATTGACATTTATAGGCAGGGATTGGCCAATCGTAGATGGCGAAAATGGAACGGAAATCTTCACCGTTACTGCCGATCATTTTTCCATCGAGGGATTTCAAATTCAAAATGTGGGCCTTAGCTACGTCGAAGACCGTGCAGGTATTAGAATTAAAAAAGGACGGGAGTTTATCATTCGGCACAACAGATTCTACGATGCTTTTTTCGCTATATATTTGCAACATGCCGCCTACGGCCTGGTGGACGGCAACACTGTTATCAGCCATGGGTTGGAGGAGGCCAACTCCGGCAATGCTATCCACATGTGGTATTGCAACAACATTCGCGTTTCCAACAATTTTGTGACGGGCAATCGGGATGGGATTTACCTCGAATTTGTCAATCACAGCACCATCGAAAACAACATCAGTCAGGGAAATTTGCGGTACGGGCTTCATTTCATGTTTTCCAATCACGACAATTATTTTGGGAATACTTTTCGGGAAAATGGGGCAGGAGTAGCTGTCATGTATTCGAAGTTTATCAACATGCGGCACAACCTTTTTGAGCAAAACTGGGGACCCTCATCTTATGGTTTGTTACTCAAAGACATCAACGACTCGCAGATTCACCTCAACGAATTCAGAGAAAATACCACTGGGGTTTTTATCGAAACATCCAACAGGTTGGTCATCACACAAAATAATTTTGTGCAAAATGGCTGGGCCTTACGCATGTCCGGCGGTTGCCAGCTTGCCAAAATCACAGAGAATAATTTCATCAGTAACAGTTTTGACCTCGCCGTTACATCAGCGGGTACCACCAATACATTTGATGGGAATTATTGGAATGAATATGCCGGCTACGACCTCGACCGTGATGGGATGGGCGACGTACCCTACCGGCCAATGAAACTCTTTTCATACGTGGTCGGCAACACGCCGGAGGCGATGGTATTGTTGCGCAGTCTTTTCATCGACATCTTGAATTTCTCAGAAAAAGTGAGTCCGATATTTACGCCGGAGGCGGTAATTGACAACCAGCCCCTGATGATGGAATGGCAATTACAAAATGGTGAATCAGGTAGGAACCAAAGCGAGGATTTGCGTACGGCGGGAGCCACCATTGTGCCCGTGGAAGTAAAGGCAGAGTTGTAAAATATTCAGGCATCAATTTTCAATTATGATTTCAATCAAGCACCTCTATAAATCTTTTGGCAAGAATCACGTCCTGAAAAATGTAAATATTGAATTCAGCAAACCCGGTGTAACCGCCGTGTTGGGACCAAATGGTTCGGGGAAGACAACGCTAATAAAAATCATTTTGGGCATGGTGCTCGCCGGCAAAGGGCAGGTGGAGGTTTTGGGAAAAGGCATTCACCGCCAGTGGGCTTATAGGAAGGACATAGCCTACCTTCCCCAAATCGCACGATTCCCTGAAAATCTCACGGTTAATGAGTTGATTGGAATGGTGAAGGATCTCCGCGGACCGGCGGCTAAAGTTCCAGAGGGCTGGGGGAGCCCGGCCACAGCGGATAATGAAATTTCACTCGACAAATTCCTGACAGATATGTTCGGGCTGGAGCCATTTCTTGACAAGCGCCTAAGCAATCTTTCCGGAGGTACCCGCCAAAAGGTGAACCTCGTCATTGCATTCATGTATGATTGTCCGGTCATTATCCTCGATGAACCTACAGCCGGCCTCGACCCCATTTCTATCGTTCGGTTGAAAGAACTAATCGCAAAGGAGCGAAATGCCGGCAAAACCATTTTGGTGACAACGCACGTGATGAGCCTTGTGGAGGAACTTGCCGACGAAATCGTGTATCTGCTCGAAGGCCAAATACATTTTCGGGGAAGCCTTGCCGAACTGAAGAAAAGATATTCCGGAGGAAATTTAGAGCGGGCTATCGCTGCATTGCTCCAGAAGGAAAACAAAAAATCGGAATCCGGCTCAAATGGGTTGCAACAAAATCACCTCATATTTCAACCCGCTTGATACGTCAACTTAACGAGCTAGGGTGAAAATATTAAAAGACAGTTTTCCTGCCTG